>JBQGON010000149.1:0-8581 GCA_052087065.1 Vibrio sp.
CGTACTGGTTGGGTACAAAGTCGTTACGTCACAACGACAGAAAGCCGTGCGATTCGTATGCCTAAATTGGAAAAAGAATTAGCGGTAGTCAAGAGTAAGCTCGCGACCGCACAAAAAACGGCAGATGAAGAAAAAGCAGGCTTAGCACAATCATTAGAAGTTCGTAATAAGCAAATCTCAGAGATTGAGAAAAACTACAGTGATATCAGCCATAAGCTGACCCAATCGCAAGCAGAAGTTCGCCAATTACGCGCTAAACTTGATACCCAAAAAGAAGACCTACTGCTGAAATACTTTATGTATGGCGGTGGTGTGGCAGGCATCGGTTTATTGCTGGGGCTTATTCTGCCGCACATCATACCACGCCGTAAGCGTTCCCCTTCAGGTTGGGCGTAAGCGCGCGAGATAATATAACTTTTAAAAAAACGGCCTTGAGGCCGTTTTTTTTATCCTTTCCAATCGTATAACGCAGGAATCTCTATCAACTTATCATGGAATTTGATGACCGTACTTTGCGGTTTAATATCCAATAATTGAATGCCAGGACCAAGGTTATCTCCTTGACGATACTCGACACCATTGACTTTGATCCAACGACGTATCACATCGGTTGTATATACATGGCTTTGAAAATTGAGCGGCGGTAATTGACCGGTAAACTCATTGATATGCTGGCGAATATCCATGGCATCGAGTGAGGAGCCTTGCTCTCGCGCCGCGCTTTCACTTTTCAGTGCCGCTTGGACGCGAGATTGCAATGAGGGTGACAACTTACTCAAGTCTAAATGTCGTAAAGCATCATCACCTCGCTGCGTTGGAGCATCGCCCTCAGATTGACGCGTAGACGTATTCTGTTTTACTTGAGCAATGGCTTGCTTGATTTGCTCTTCAGTGACATCAGATTCGCTCTCAGTGTCTGATGAGGCGGCATTGCCTTGATTGGCCACATTGGTATGGTTTAAGTGTGTATCGCTTTGTGGGTTCTTTTGAGGAACAGGAGGCACTACATTAGGAATCGTTTTTAAATCGTCGAAGCGTGGATAACTCAAAGATTGAAAATCCGCTGGCTCAAGCTTCACCTGGGGCGTGACTTGCTCACGCGCTAGAATGCGCTGTTGCCGTGTGTGCCAAGATACACTTGCCATGCCTACTATCAAAACCATGATGGGAGCAAGCACTAGCGTGGCTTTCCCCCACGTCGGTATCGCTATGTTATTGTGCATCAGCCCCTCCCTTGTTCTCGCTGAGTGTCTGAGGGGTTAATTGTGGTGCTGCGCTCGGGTTGAGCCTTTCAATCCGCTGTAGCGTTTGCATTCCTGCAACCCCATCCACCTTCATATTTTGCCAACGTTGGAATGTCATCACTTTTTGCTTGAGCTCTTCATCAAAGTGGGATGACGTACTGATAGGTTCGCGCAACAACACAGCAAGCACCTGATTCAATTGTACAATATCTTTTCCTTGCATACCTTGCTTCAACGTTCTCGTAAATTGATGACGCCAAACACTCAAGTATTGTCCATGCCAATATGGTCGTAACCACTGGGCATTAAGTTGATACGCTTTACCATCAACCAAGATATCGACCATGTCTCCATCAACATGACGTAACACGGTATAAACCGTATTGTCCGCTATCGTTAACACCAGCACCACTGGTCGATTATCGGCTGTTATTCCAGTCCAATCGGTATGCATCTCTTGGCAACGCATCGCCTTCTGATTATCATCCTGACATAACGTATCACTGATCGACGCGTCATAGCCCCATAAGGCAAATAATGTTGTTAACGCCACCTCTTTCTCCGTCGCACGACTCAGCGCCTGCTTGATTTCAGCAGGTAAGACCGTTTTAATGTCTGCAGCAGGTACTTTGGGCAGTGGTAATGCGCGCTCAATCAGTGCTTGCCCAGTCCATTGCCAGCTCGTGGCAATGACAACAGCGATCAGGCAACCAAAACCGAAATAGCGTACGGCTGGCCAAAATAGCGCATGTTTATCAAATTGTTGCCGTTTGGGTTGTTGATAGACCGTCGACTGAAAACTCATCACCTGCGCCGTTGCCTGTTTAACATTGGTAAGCTCAATGGCTTTCTGACCTTGCTGATAGGCGTGTTTTAAGCTCGCATCACAAATGAGATTGATCAGGCGCGGAATGCCATGCGAGTACTTAGCTATCCAGCGTATTGCTGGCATGGGAAATAAATTGGCATCACCACCAGCACGCTGCAAACGAAACTGTATGTATTGGCTGACTTCATTCTCATCCAAAGGCAAAATATGATATCGGGCAGTAATCCGCTGTGCTAATTGACGTAATTGCGGTAATTGCAAATTATCTTGCAGTTCAGGCTGCCCAACTAATAATACTTTGAGTAGCTTACGTTGCTCCGTTTCTAAATTGGTCAGCAACCGCAATTGTTCGAGCACATCCGGCGCCAAATGCTGAGCTTCATCAATCACTAAGAGCGTACTGTTATCTTGCCTATCTTGCTCTAGCAGAAAACGATGAATCCGATCACTCAATTGCTTTAACGAAGCATGTTCAGGATAAATGATCGCAAACTCATCACAAATGGCGGCCAGTAACTCTTGGGACGAAAATGTTGGATTCAACAAAAATCCACACGATGTCTGCTCGGATAGCTCACTCATGACCGCTCTGGCGACCGTAGTTTTTCCCGTGCCCACTTCGCCAGTTAACATGGCAAAACCGCCCCCATCTCCAAGCCCAGACTGTAAATACATCATCGCTTCTTGATGACGATGGCTGAGAAATAAGTAACGTGAATTCGGTACTATGGAAAACGGTAATTCGTGCAAGCCAAAAAAATCATGATACATGTATCGTTCTCTATCATTACAACAAGGAGCAACGTATTATTACTCTTCGTATTGATGCGTAAGTTAATCCCCAATCACTGAGGTTTTTTTAGGTGCAAGTGTATCTCGTCGGCGGAGCAGTCCGCGATCAACTGCTTAATCTTCCGGTTCACGATCGCGACTGGGTCGTGGTAAACGCGACTCCCGAGGCGATGCTCAATGCCGGTTATCAAGCCGTTGGCAAGGACTTCCCAGTCTTTCTTCACCCCACCAGTAAAGAAGAATATGCCCTCGCTAGAACCGAGCGTAAAACAGGGGTCGGTTATACGGGGTTCGACTGCTATTTTGCAAAAGAGGTCACTATCGAAGAAGACCTGATGCGTCGCGATCTAACGATCAATGCGATCGCGCAAGATCCGCAAGGTAACCTCATTGACCCGTATCATGGTATCGCTGATATTGAGCAACGACAATTACGCCATGTCTCTGATGCTTTTACCGAAGACCCTCTACGAGTATTAAGAGTCGCACGCTTCGCCGCTAAACTCCATCACCTTGGTTTTTCCGTCGCCGACGAAACCGTCGACTTAATGCGCCAAGTGGCCCTCTCTGGAGAATTAAATCATCTAACCCCTGAACGAGTCTGGCAAGAATGGCACAAATCTCTGACAACACCAACGCCACATAAATTTCTCGAAGTCCTGAAAAAATGTGGCGCGTTAGAATATGTATTACCGGAGATTGACGCATTATTTGGGATACCTCAGCCAGAAAAATGGCATCCAGAAATTGATACTGGCATTCACACGTTAATGGTTGCAGAGCAAGCGGCACAATTGAGTCACTCTCCAGTGGTTCGCTTCGCCGCTCAAGTGCACGATCTTGGTAAAGGGGTAACGCCCAAAGAAGAGTGGCCAAGCCATAAACGACATTGTCACACCGGTATCAAAATCATTAAAGCATTGTGTGAAAGAGTCCGAGTGCCTGGTGAGTATCGTGATTTAGCACTCGATGTCTGTGAGCAGCACACCAATATTCATAATGCCCTGCAACTCAAACCCGCTACATTAGTGAAGATATTTAATAAGCTAAAATTATGGCGTCAACCACAACGCTTAGAGCAAGTGTTACTCGCCTGCGCGGCCGATCATAAAGGCCGCTTAGGCTACGAGCACTTAGAGTACCGTAGTAGCGAATATGTCACGCAAGCCTTTAACATCGCGGCACAAATTAATGCGCAAGAGGTAATCAAAGATGGGTTTACAGGTAAGGATATTAGTGAAGAGCAAAGCCGCCGTCGGATCCAAGCGGTCGCTAACTTTAAACAGCAATATCTTGCCTAAGTCTTAGCATGTGATCTCGTTAAACAAAAAAAGCGCCTCCGTAGAGGCGCTTTTTAATCATGTTTAGAGCAAGCTTAAATTAAGCTTGGCCTTTCACTTCTTTAAGACCGTTGAACGCAGCACGTTCACCAAGCGCTTCTTCGATACGGATTAGCTGGTTGTATTTAGCAACACGGTCAGAACGGCTCATAGAACCAGTTTTGATTTGACCTGCAGCAGTACCAACAGCAAGATCAGCAATCGTTGCATCTTCAGTTTCACCACTACGGTGAGAGATAACAGCGGTGTAGCCAGCATCTTTCGCCATTTTGATTGCAGCAAGTGTTTCAGTCAAAGAACCGATTTGGTTAAATTTGATGAGGATTGAGTTCGCAACACCTTTCTCGATACCTTCTTTTAGGATCTTAGTGTTAGTTACGAATAGGTCATCACCAACAAGTTGCAACTTGTCACCAAGTAGATCAGTTTGGTGTTTGAAGCCATCCCAATCTGATTCATCAAGACCATCTTCGATAGAAACGATTGGGTATTGATTTGCAAGATCTTGTAGGTAGAAGTTAAATTCTTCAGAAGTGAAGACTTTACCTTCGCCTTTCATGTTGTAGTTGCCCGCTTCTTTGTCGTAGAACTCAGAAGCTGCACAGTCCATTGCTAGCGTGATGTCTTTACCTAATTCAAGACCTGCGTTTTCAACGGCTTGTTTGATAACAGCCAATGCTTCAGCGTTTGAATCAAGGTTAGGAGCGAAACCACCTTCATCACCAACTGCAGTGCTAAGACCTTTTGCTTTAAGTACTTTAGCTAGGTGATGGAAAACTTCAGAACCCATGCGAGCTGCTTCTTTGAAAGTAGGCGCGCCAATCGGTTGAATCATGAATTCTTGGATATCAACGTTGTTATCTGCGTGCTCACCACCATTAAGGATGTTCATCATTGGTAGAGGCATAGAGAAGTGGCCAGGAGTGCCGTTCAATTCAGCGATGTGCTCGTAAAGAGGCATGCCTTTTGATGCTGCTGCTGCTTTTGCGTTAGCAAGAGAAACCGCTAGGATAGCGTTCGCACCGAACTGAGATTTGTTCTCTGTTCCATCAAGGTCGATCATGATTTGGTCGATAGTTGCTTGATCTTTTGCATCTTTGCCAGTTACAGCTTCAGCGATAGGACCATTCACAGCTGCTACTGCTTTAGTCACACCTTTACCTAGGAAACGAGATTTGTCGCCATCACGTAGCTCAAGAGCTTCACGAGAACCCGTTGATGCTCCTGATGGTGCAGCAGCCATACCTACGAAACCACCTTCTAGGTGTACTTCTGCTTCTACTGTTGGGTTACCGCGTGAATCGATGATTTCACGACCTAGAACTTTAACGATCTTAGACATTAATGTTTCCTCTCATTGAATTTAAATGTCAAAACTAAAGGGGTCACTAAAATAATCAGTGCCCCCGTATCCTTTTACTCCAACTCGCCACGCTGGTATTGACCCGCTGCTTTAATAAATCCAGAGAACAGTGGGTGTCCATCACGAGGGGTTGACGTGAATTCTGGGTGGAACTGAGCTGCTACAAACCAAGGGTGAGCAGGATTCTCAATTACCTCAACTAATTTTTTATCTGCTGATAAACCGGACACTTTCAAACCCGCTTTTTCCAGCTTAGGACGTAGAACATTGTTCACTTCGTAGCGGTGACGATGGCGCTCATGGATAGTCGCACTACCGTACAATTCATACGCTTTCGTCCCTTTGGTTAAGTGACATAGCTGCGAACCAAGACGCATAGTACCGCCGAGATCCGAGGTTTCGCTACGTTCTTCTACTTTACCTTCTTCATCAACCCACTCGGTAATTAATCCTACCACAGGGTGGCTGGTGTTTTTGTTAAATTCTGTTGAATGCGCATCAGTCAGACCCACGACATTACGTGAATATTCGATCAATGCGACTTGCAGGCCTAAACAAATGCCAAGGTATGGAATTTTGTTTTCACGTGCATATTGCGCTGCACGGATTTTACCTTCAACCCCACGGTCCCCGAAACCACCTGGAACTAAGATTGCATCTAAATTCTCAAGGACTTCTGTCCCTTTACTTTCGATATCTTCTGAGTCAACAAATTGAATTTTGACACTTAAGCGATTCTTGAGCCCAGCATGTTTTAGGGCTTCATTGACGGATTTATATGCATCCGGCAATTCAACATATTTACCGACCATACCGATAGTAACTTCACCGGTTGGGTTCGCTTCTTCATAGATCACTTGTTCCCATTCAGACAAATCGGCTTCTGGTGCATCAATACCAAAACGACGACATACTAAATCATCCAATCCTTGTGATTTAATCAACTGAGGGATCTTATAGATAGAGTCCACATCTTTCATTGAAATCACGGCTTTTTCAGCAACGTTACAGAACAATGCAATTTTCTTACGTTCGTTGGCTGGAATGACACGGTCACTACGACATACCAATACGTCAGGCTGAATACCGACCGACAGTAACTCTTTCACCGAGTGCTGTGTGGGTTTGGTTTTTACTTCGCCTGCAGCGGCCAAGTAAGGCACCAAGGTTAGATGCATGAACATAGTATGTTCACGACCGACTTCAATCGCTAACTGACGAATTGCTTCGATGAATGGTTGAGATTCAATATCACCGACGGTACCGCCGATTTCAACCAAGACAACATCGTATCCTTCCGCTCCAGAGATCACACGATCTTTAATTGAGTTCGTGATATGAGGAACAACTTGAATGGTTGCACCTAGGTAATCACCACGACGTTCTTTACGAAGCACATCAGCATAGACTCGGCCTGCCGTAAAGTTGTTACGTTTGGTCATTTTGGTACGAATAAAGCGCTCGTAGTGACCAAGGTCGAGGTCAGTTTCAGCACCATCTTCCGTGACAAACACTTCACCGTGCTGTGTCGGGCTCATAGTGCCTGGATCGACGTTGATGTACGGGTCAAGCTTCATAATCGTCACTTTAAGACCACGTGCTTCTAAGATCGCTGCCAATGATGCGGCTGCAATACCTTTACCTAGGGAGGATACAACCCCGCCAGTAACAAAAATATAATTTGTCGTCATGTTTAACCTGAAGTTGGTTGAAAGAGGGAAATGAATTTCTTCTGGACGGGATGAAATCATACCAGAACCCACTTACTGCCACAACGTGAAATCTATCACACTCAGTTTTTTCTTTATTGCTTTAAATCAAACTCCGGTGCTGCAATGGACGCGTTCGCGTGAACATTTCTCATCCATTACTCCCTTTCAGAAATCGCGGTTTTTTCTGCGGCTTTGACATCGTTCCAATACCCATCTAATTCAGCCAAAGAACACTCTGATAACCGTTTATTACGCTGCTCGACATGCGATTCAACGCCTTTAAAACGTCGCACAAACTTGTGATTCGCCGCGCCAAGCGCTATTTCAGGATTGATCCCTAAATGACGAGATAAATTCACCACTGAAAACAGCAAGTCACCGACTTCTTCTTGCACGCGTGCCTCATCGTTTGGCTCCTGAATCGCTTCCTCAACCACTTCATCGAGCTCTTCTCGTACTTTATCAACAACCGGTTCAAGCTCGCCCCAATCGAATCCATACTGACTGCATTTTTTTTGGATTTTATTGGCGCGCATTAACGCTGGCAGGGCCTCAGGGACGGAATCGAGAATGCTTTGCTCCTCAATACCTTGGCTTTGCTTCTCGCGCTGTTTTTGCGCTTTCCAATTGGCATCGAGCTCTTCTTGTGTGGCAAAGTGTTGATCCCCAAACACATGCGGATGACGACGGACTAACTTGTCGTTTACTTCTGCCACCACATCGTTAAAGTCAAATAACCCTTCTTCTTTCGCCAGTTGGCTATAAAAAATCACTTGAAACAGTAAATCGCCCAGCTCTTCTCGCAAATTCGGCCAATCTTGTTTATGAATCGCCTCCACCACCTCGTAGGTTTCTTCAATGGTGTGCGCAATGACCGAATCAAAGGTCTGCTGTTTATCCCAAGGGCAGCCGTATTGTGGATCCCGTAGCTGCTCCATGATGTTCTGCAATTGCTCTATGGTATTCAATGACGATGTCGACATAACGATATACAACTTACTCTAATAGCTTGGCCTACAGGCATTTAATCAAAAATGATCGGTACTGAATCACCCTAAGCGACTCACTTGCATCACATCTTTAATTTGTTCAATACGCTTGGATACGCGCCCGAGAATTTCAATATTTCTTACTTCCAGATCGAAATCCATCACAATCATTTGTCGCTTGTAATCACTGCGACTTTTCATACTGGTCACTTTCATTTTTTCATTGGCAAGTAAGGACGTAATATCTTTTAACAAGCCACTCCGCTCCATCGCTTCAACACGCATCGTCAGAATGTAGGCACCCACATATCC
>JBQGON010000150.1:0-8531 GCA_052087065.1 Vibrio sp.
GTATGCGTGACTTGTCGATCATTGCCACCCCACCCGCTCGTCGTCGTGCAGTCAAAACTTTTGTTCGGCAAAACGAAAGTGGCGTGGTACGTGAAGCGATCTTACGAGAGATCATGCGTGGCGGACAAGTGTACTTTTTACATAACCAAGTCGAAACCATTGATAAAGTGACTGCGGATTTAGAAAGTTTAGTGCCAGAGGCTCGCATCACCGTGGCACATGGGCAAATGAGAGAACGTGAACTGGAAAAAATCATGAATGATTTTTATCATCAGCGTTACAACGTCTTAGTGTGTACCACTATCATAGAAACTGGGATTGATGTCCCGACCGCGAATACCATCATCATGAACCGTGCGGACAACCTCGGCTTAGCGCAATTACATCAGTTACGCGGACGTGTTGGTCGCTCTCATCACCAAGCCTATGCGTACTTATTGACACCACCGCCTAAAGCCATGACCAAAGATGCGCTTAAACGCCTCGAAGCGATTGCGTCGCTCGAAGACTTGGGAGCAGGCTTTACGTTAGCCACTCATGATTTAGAGATACGTGGAGCTGGCGAACTATTAGGCGATGATCAAAGTGGTCAAATTCAATCGGTGGGCTTTAGTTTGTATATGGAGATGCTCGATCAAGCCGTCGAAGCATTAAAGTCGGGTAAAGAGCCATCACTTGATGAATTGCTTCGCGAGCAAACCGAAATAGAAATCCGTATTCCAGCACTGTTACCCGAAGACTATTTGCCTGACGTGAATACGCGTTTGTCGATGTATAAACAAATCGCCAGTGTCGACAATGAAGATGCTTTAACGGAAGTTAAAGTGTCTTTAATTGACCGGTTTGGTGCTCTACCAGAAGCGACGCAAAACTTATTGACGATATCGCAACTTAAACTGCACGCTGCTCGGCTAAAAGTGAGTAAAATAGAAGCCCATGAGCGTGGCGGTTATATTGAGTTTTATCCGAATGCTGACATCAATCCGATGTTTTTAGTTAAGCTTCTACAAGCGCAACCGCAACAATTTTCAATGGATGGCCCGACTAAGTTTAAATTTACTTTGCCACTGGTTGATCGTAGAGAGCGGGTTGAATTTATTAAACATATGCTGAATGAGTTTGAGCAAAATTTATTGCCAGCAGCCTAGCTTTTCGTAGCAAGCGTGATGAGTAGAGTCACTATTCTTGTCACGCTTGCTAATGGATATTTAATATGGAGTCATAATGAAAACACTGATCCCTTTACTGCTTTTGTTGGTCTCGACGCCAACGTTGGCAAAACGCCAATTTGATATTGAAGTGATTCTATTTAAACGCTCAGTGGATCCTGCGCAAATCAATGAATCATGGCCCAATAATTTACCGCCAATCACGCTCAAAAAAGCCGGTAGCTTTGCTGATGCTAGTTATTTAAACAAAAAAGGGGTGACTTTACTGCCTAAGTCCGCCTACCAGCTCGATCAACAAGCTGAAACACTACAAGAACATGCAGGCTATACCGTGTTATTACATACCGCTTGGCGCCAAGGAGACGAAGGCAGTAACCGAGCGCCCATCTTCCACATTCAGGCTGGCAAAGATTACTCAGACCAATTTCGTGCTAATGGGCATGAATTGACTCAAAGCGAGCAACAAAATACACCATCAACGTGCTCTCAGGATCAATCAGGCTTAGGCGCTGATGTGCAAGAGCATACCGTCTCTAAACCGATTCCAGAACTCGATGGAACGTTGCAGGTCTACGTCCAACACTATTTATATGTCCAAACTGATCTCGATTTAAAAGAGCCCACCACACAAAACGTCGGATTGAAAGATCGCCCGTTGGATTTAGAAATGGGGCCAGAGGATACGGATAGCGATGTCCAACTCGGGCACTTAGAAGCCGTTTCGCCGACTAAAACGGTCGAAACCTTCTTAAAACCTTATCGCATGGATCAAAAACGTCGGATGCGTAGCGGTGAAACTCATTATTTGGACCACCCATTGATGGGGATGATTATCCAAGTGCGTAAAGTGAAATCATAAATGTCGTCAGCGGAGATAATTCTGAGTGGCGCAGAGCGGATAATGTAAGGACTGACTCCATGGCACCCGATTTCCATATCATTACCCAACGCTTAATACTAAAGCTCATTGGTGTTGAAGAGAGCGTGTCTTTGACACGCTGTATTCGACACTCTCCATCCCTCCATCGATGGATAGACTGGTGCCATGTCGAATTTTCTCTCGCCGAAGCGGAGCGGTTTATCTCAGCCACGCGGCTCAATTGGGTACAATCGGAAGCTTATGGATTTGGCGTCTATTGCAAACGAACCCACGAGCTCGTCGGTATGGTGGCGATCAATGAGTTTTATCCAACGTTCAATATGGCCAGTCTCGGCTACTGGATAGCCGATGCACACCAGCAACATGGCTATGGCAAAGAAGCACTTAATGCATTGATTGAATTTGGATTTGCGAAGCTAAAATTAACCCGCTTAGAGATTGTATGTGACCCCAAAAACCAACCAAGTCAGACACTCGCCCAAGCCTGCGGAGCTCACTTCGAAGTAATTGCTCGCAATCGGTTTATTGACCACCAGCAGCCGAAAGATGGTGCCGTATACGCTGTTCTACCCCGTGTTTAATACGCATAAAAAAACAGCGCCGAGGCGCTGTTTTTTATTAAAGAGACACGAACTTAGTGCAGTTTTAGACTCGGTCTTAACACTCGGTTAATCCGCCCGACTAGCATCATCAGGCCGGTTTTTATCACGCCATGCAGAGCCACTTGATGCATGCGGTATAACGAAATATAAACCACACGTGCAATACGTCCCTCAACCATCATCGAGCCTTTGGTTAAGTTCCCCATCAAGCTACCCACGGTTGAAAAGCGGCTAAGTGACACCAACGAACCATGATCTTTATAGATATAGCCCTTCATTTCATTACCATTGATTTTAGCAATGATATTTTTATACGCACGCGTCGACATCTGATGCGCAGCTTGAGCGCGTGGTGGCACAAATTTACCATCAGGCTGAGTGCATTGAGCTAAATCACCGATAACAAAAATGTCTTCATCGCGTGTGGTTTGTAAGGTATCTTTGACGACCAACTGATTGATCCGGTTGGTTTCCAAGCCCGCGATATCTTTCATAAAATCAGGGCCTTTGATGCCTGCAGCCCACACCATGATTTGTGCCTGAATTTTCTCACCATCTTTCGTGGTAAGCCCATCACTATCAGCTTGCGTTACCATAGTTGCCGTGCGCACATTAACACCAAGTTTCGTCAGCTCTTGATGGGCTGCACCAGAAATACGGGGTGGTAACGCGGGTAAAATACGCTCGCCTGCTTCAATCAAATTCACATTCAATTTACTTGAATCTAGCTCACCATAACCGTAGTTTTTCAACTCTTTCACAGCGTTATGTAATTCAGCAGACAGTTCAACTCCTGTGGCGCCGCCGCCAACAATAGCAATATCCACTTCGCCATGGCCTTCTTTGGCGTGCAATTTCAAAAATTCGTTATTCATATGGGAACGAAAAAGATTTGCTTGGCTAGGGCTGTCTAGAAAAATACAGTTTTCGCGGACACCCGGAGTATTAAAATCGTTCGACGTTGAGCCAATCGCAAGCACTAAGATGTCGTATTCTAGTTCGCGTTGAGCAATCAATAACTCACCATCGTCATCGCGAACTTCGGCCAACGTAATTTTCTTATTCTCGCGGTGGATGTTCTCTAAACTGCCTAATTGGAAATCAAAAGAATGATTACGAGCATGCGCACGATAGCTCAGAGCATCGACGCCCTCATCCATAGACCCGGTTGCAACCTCATGCAACAAAGGCTTCCATAAGTGACTGGAATTTCGATCAACAAGAGTGACTTGTGCTCGCTTTTTTCGACCTAACGTTCGGCCTAGTTTGGTCACAAGTTCAAGACCACCAGCACCGCCGCCTACAACAATTATGCGTGTCACAATAAAGATCCTCAAAAAAATAAAAGTGAATAATTATAATTTGGCCCGATTGTCTCGAACCAAAGGAATTCTTATTGAATACGAGGCAACTACTGCCTGAGAAAAAACACGATTATTCACGATGATGTTTTGATCAGTGTGTTTCAGGCTCTTTTAGACATCCGTTTTTACTTTAGTTTCACTTTATCTCAAAAAATATTGGTATTTTTATCATTAATATTGATTTTCTGACTATTATAAAGGCGAATGGATGTGATGTAACTAAAGAATGTGCATCAATCTAGCATATAAATACCAGCAATGAAAAAGCGGTGAACGCAATGTCACCGCTTCTTTTCTCTCATTGATTTTTACGCTGCTTTAAACGTCTTCATTGTTTGCAGATGATGACTAATTTTGGCGAATTTATGCCCTTGCTCGGCATCCCAGATAATCTCATAAAATGGCGCCAATTCAGTCTCTGTATCGTGACTGTTGAGGACTTCATCTTCGCGTGACAGGATCACTAGGCAATAAGTGCGATTGCGTTCTCGATAATCAGGCAAGCATTTAGTTGCAATATCTTCAAATTCTTCTGGGCGATCAATGGCGTTGACTAAAGTGTGTTCAGGATGCAAGTTAGGATTAAACAACACCTGCTTAATGCCACACAAATAACCAACACGCTCAGCCCAATAGGCCCCCAAACCGACGCCACAGATCAGTACGTTTTCATCTTGGCTGGTCTCAATCGCTTTTTGCACTTCATTGAGAAGATGCTGCATATCATGCTTAGGATGCAGTGTACTGTAGCTGACAAACCGCACATCATCATCTATAAACTTGAGCTGCAAAACCTTTTCGTGGTTACCAGGACTTGTTGAATCAAAGCCATGTAAATAAATGATCATACCGAAGATCTCCTTATAATGTCTCCACTGATGTGTGTTCAGCCTAGACTAAATTAATCCGCTAGAGAAACCGTGATCCTAACTGCATAAGCTTGCTTTCAGCTCTTGCGCTTGTTCTTGATAGGTTGCTTCTCCGCGAATTTGAAATGCGAGTAGGCACCATAGTAAAACTAACAAGTGCGTCCGCGGTTGCCAAATCTTCACGCCATTAATCCAGCTATCGATATCCACAATATTACGTAACTGGCAGTATTGCGCGACGGTGGTGGGTAGGTTCACATCAGACATGCCTATCGTTAAGGCCAAGTCGAGTCGCGGGTCTGCAATGCTGGCATATTCCCAATCAATCACCACCACGCCATCGCTTTGCTTAATTAAGTTATGAACGCCTAAATCAAAATGACATAGTGTGAGGTCCACATGAGGTAACACCGGAACATCTCGCCACGTTTGATAGAGTTTGTGCAACGCATCATCTTTTAAATCTGCCGACAGCTGACGCCAATAGTGATCAATACGAGCAGTATAATTAAACGGTGCCACCGGAATTCTTTGTGGATCGACTTGATGAATGGACATCATGCATTTCAAGGTCGTCGTGATGCTCTCATTTTCGCCAACTAACTCGCCGTCGAGCCACTCAACCAACAATCCTTCGTTATTGATAAAAGCCGCTTGTGGTACAAACGGCTCTGCATCGAGGGCTTTTAGAATTTGATACTCTTGAAACCGCGAAATAGCAAAAGCTTGTGTCAATGGCGATATCGGCCGCCATACAAAGCAGCCCTGCCCCGGCATGTCGATTTTCCAACAACGATTCGTTAAGCCACCTGCCAATGTCTGTGCGTACTTGGGAGTCGCATTAAAATACTGACCTAAGGAGGCTAACGAGTTATCGAGCTGACATGCATCAGTCCACGCTATTTTTGCCATTCACGTCTCCAATACACCATGCTAGGCCTATAAACCAAATAGACTTTTCTTCTCATCTTTACGGATTTCAGTTTCATCAGCCCACTCAATCAAGCCGGTTTTCAAATCCATTAAACGCATGGTCATTTTGTAGTAAACGTCTTTAACGTCCGCGCCGTTTTTGACAATACTGGAGAGGTTTCCATACAACATATATTGCGCACCGACCATCTTGCCAAACTTCACAGCAGAACGTTGATCAACCAGTTCATCGTTATTTTGGAACTGAAGCTGTTTACGGACCGATTCAACTCGACTCATATCAACAAAGCGAAATTTTCCTGAGTTCAACATTTTTGTGCTGATCGTGTCAGTGATCGATTCAGTATCAATATGTTCACTGGTTTTATTCTTAATTCGCTCAACAAATACAATCGGACGCTTATTTTTAGTCAGCATCGCTACCGAACCTGAGCTCATCATGCTATCAACCATATCAGCCGCAATTTTTTGCAAGTCGGTTGAACCAAAATCAACGTTAACGGTTTCTACGCCTTGCGCATCACCATAACTTACTGTGTTAGAACAGCCACTCAGCGCCATAGCAAGACCAAGTGCAATCCAAAGACTTTTTTTCATTATTTACCCTCAAATTATTTGTTTTCACGAATCTGTAAGCGAAACTGCTGCCCTTGTGGGCTGATCGAGACTTCAGACACTGTCACCGTTTCTCCACCATGTATCAATAGTGGCTGCCATGCAGACGGCTGCATATTAACTTGCAATCCTTGATGATCGTACCAATAAAAACGATACTGCACTGACTGATCATGAGTCGTTTGATTAACCAATAGCACAGAACCTCGTACATGATGATGCACTTTTTCTGTTGAGATATCGGCCACTTTCAGTGCGTCATCTAACGTGGATTGACCAAAAATAACCCGCTGATTCGCACCATCAATTTGTAATCCTGAGGTATTGGTGGTGCAGCCCACCAATCCCGTTACTGCAAGTAATCCTATTAATGCTAGTTTCATTGTAATTGTCCCAATTGTTTATGCCACAATGTTGCTTGCTGTCCTTGTCGAGACATCCATACAAGCACCGTTTTTCCCGCCGCGACATCAAACCGATAATTATGCCCGGACACGGTCAAGGTTTGTTCACCCGCTGGCACGACTCGACTGATCGTGCCAACCTTCGCCGGTAACGTCATCCAACTTCGAGTATCCGGCTGCTCGGTCAATGTATTCCAAATATTCATGACCAAACCACTAATTTGATCTTGCTTGGCCACATCTTTACGTAATTCGTTCTTCGCCAATACCCGAATAGCTTGACGCAAAAGCAATACTGGCATCCGCTCATTAAGGTTGAACTTCGCCATGCGATTAACATCAATCAATGAGGCAACTTGCCTCGAGTGACCATTGATAACAAGTGGTGCTAATGGCGGATGAGAGCGGTTGGGGTAATGAGGTAGCGCAACAGAATACAACGCCAAATTTCCTTGGCTGCCATAAAGAGGTAATGAAAGTTCCCACCCTCGCAACGGATCGACAACTCCTTGCTCATCAATAATAATCACACGTCCTTGTCTTGCACTAAGGGACGTCGGTTTACCATAGCGTGCTTGTAACTGGGTATAGTCTTGCTGCATACCAAGGGATTTAGCCACTCGAAGTGTACCTTGGATAACCGTCGGGTTATTCGGGGCGACCGCCAATGCTCTGCGATAATCGACATAAGCATCATTGAGTTCCCCCTCGGCTTCATACAACAACCCAGACAATAAAAATAAGTAGCCATTCTGCACAGCATCTAACGTTTTTCCAGCGTTCGGATAATGCGCGAGCACACTGCCTAGATTGGGTGAAATTCCTTCAGCTGACAGCTTACGCTGCGCTGATTTCAGTGCTTTCTGTCTTTGCTCTCGTGCTTTTTTTTGTACAGCATTCGCCCGTCGCATTTCAACAATAGCATCTTCTAAATGGTTATCGTGTAAATAATTTAAACCCAGATATAAATGCAAAAAACCTAACTCATAATCCGCCGGTGTGTACGTATTGAGATTGTCGTTGATGGCGAGTGAACCTAATGATGTCGCTGTTTCACTTAATGAAATTTTGGCTTTCTGCTGTAACGCTTCCACAGCCTCATCTGACGCATGCAACGCGTGCATACTTTTTGGATACTGTTGAGCCAACCAAAAAACACGTCCACGTTCCATATTATCTAAAATATCGCCGCCAATAGTGCCGTCATCTAGGTCCTGCGCAGCATCGGTATAACTCCCGGCGGCCACAGCCTGATACACCTCGCTATTTTGCGCACTGTAATGACTAAACAAGTTACTGGCGCTAAAAGTCGCACACCCATTCAAGAGTAAAATGCTGAGACCTAATACTACATAGCGTCGAGAGCTATTCACTGATCGGTTCCTTTTTATTACTACACCATTCGCACATTCATTGCTACCAACGTCCATGCCATAGACGCCTAGCTCATTAATAGTGGTCCCAGTGGCCGGCCACCTAATAAGTGCATATGAATGTGATACACTTCTTGCCCACCGTAAGAGTTAGTATTGATAATTAAACGATAGCCATCAGCATCAATACCTTCTTGCTTCGCAATTTTCTTGGCAACCGTAAACATACGACCTAACGCCAATTCATCCTCTTCTTCCACATCGTTGACGGTAGGAATCAATTTATTGGGAATAATGAGAATGTGGCTGGGTGCGCGAGGGG
>JBQGON010000151.1:0-8528 GCA_052087065.1 Vibrio sp.
TTGAACAGCAAAATGTCGCTTAATGAAGTGTCCAGTCTGGCTGGAGCAGATCAGTATGATTAGTTCTGTCAGCCTACTCATTTTAGCTGTTTTTTAGCGAGCGATCGTATTTGAGTCTTTTAATTCCTCATTTTTAAAAGTGAGTTCAAGTCGATTCCCCATTCTTATTCATGTCTTATTTATGGCGTTGGTTGTGATGAGTCTTGTCGCCGGATTTCAAGTGTTAGGTACGTTAATGACAGTGGGACTCATGATGCTGCCTGCGATTTCAGCACGCTGTTGGACAAATAGCTTACCGAGAATGTTGTTCATTTCAGTTATTGTCGGAATTTTTAGCTCAATTTTAGGTTTAAGTTGGTCTTGGTACCAATCTATCTCTGCAGGCCCTGCGATTGTTCTCGTCGCAACTTTATTCTTTTTATTTTCAGTTTTTTTCGGTTCTCAATATGGAATCTTTTCTGTTTATAAAATGTTTATCCCCAACGCAATTAAGAAGGAAATATGATGAAAAGTTGGACTAAAGGTGTTGTTACATTACTGCTAATTTCAAGTCAGGCTGCTTTTGCTGGAACAGTCAAAACGGTGGCAAGTTTTTCGGTGTTAGCCGATATTGTTAAGCAAGTCGGTGGTGAACATGTGGAAGTCGCTTCATTAGTCGGCCCTGGTGGTGATCCCCATACATTTGAACCAACGCCTCAAGATAGCGTCTTACTCAAAGGTTCTGATGTGGTTTTTGTTAGTGGGCTAGGTTTAGAAGGTTGGATGGAACGATTAGTCCAAGCTTCTGGTTATCAAGGTAAAGTCATTGTTGCATCAGAGGGCATCTCCACGCGTAAAATGGATGAGGATGGAGAAATCATTACTGACCCTCATGCTTGGAATAGCGCTAAGAATGGTGAGCAATATGCACGAAATGTGATGGAGGCATTAATTGACGCTTCTCCGGAAGATGCGGATTATTTCCGTCAACATGGGCAGGCATACATTAATAAACTAGAGAAATTAAATCGCTGGGCTAAAAAGTCATTTGCTGGTATTCCACAAGAAAAGAGGAAAGTATTAACCAGTCATGATGCATTTGGTTACTTTGGTCAAGAATATGGGGTGGAATTTTTATCTCCAGTTGGTTTCTCAACAGAATCGGAAGCCAGTGCCAACCAAGTTGCTAAGCTTATTCAGCAGATTAAACAGCGAGGTATCCAAGCTTATTTTATTGAGAATCAAACTGACCCAAGATTGGTTGAACAAATAGCAAAAGCGACCGGCGCTAAAGCAGGTGGAGAACTGTATCCAGAATCGTTAACTGAATCGGATGGTGAAGCTGCAACCTACATTGATGCATTTACCCATAACGTTAATATCATGCTCGACAGTATGAAGTAAGTTAAGCGTTTTTCGTTCCTATAAAAATGGATCGCTGATGAGTCAGCGGCCCATTTTTATTGCGGCCAGTAAATCGGCCGCTACTCAAACTGTGTTTCCTACAGTAAGAAAATAAACACAATCGCTAACACACTGACTAATGCGGCAAATGCGTAACAAGCAATCTTGCCGATTAGACCTGTGTGGAATTTAAGATCGTGCATACCGTGGTGAACACGGTGCATGGCATGCCACATTGGCAGTGCAATAGAGGCGATTAAAAATAATGCACCGATAAAGCTACTAGCAAAAGTATGGGCTCTTAAGAAGTTAAACGTACCTAAATCAAATATACCGAACGGCATTAAGATACCAAGTACTAAAATAGTAACAGGCGTTATCATGGCGAACCATGTGCCACCTGCGCCAAATAAAGACCACCAAATTGGTTCGTCAGAACGTCTTGGGTTGGGATTAATCATGTCTATCTCCTAAACCAAAGCCAATACAAACAATGAGATCACAGTAACTGCGCCCCATTGTGCGGCAATAATTACTTTCGGACTCAGTAGTTTACCTTTCACGCGGATCGGCATTACTTGCGGCATCATGCTAAAAAAGGTAGCAGCGTGAAATAGGCTACCAGCAAGTGCAACGATGTTTATCGCAACTACGACAGGACTCTGCATAAAGTGTTGCCATTCTATCCATGCATGTGGGCCTTTCACCAAACTTGCAAGGCCACAAAGTAGAAACAATGTGAACAAGATAAGGGGTATAACGGTGGCTTCGCGAACCATGTAAAAGCGGTAGAACGGATGTTTGCTCCACCAAGCACGCTCCATAGTTCGTACATAAGGCTTACGTTTACTCATCCTAGATCTCCTCAGACTTAAACATAGAGATAACGAAATCCATTGAAGATTCCACTTTTCCTTGGTTGACAGCAGCAGCAGGGTCGACGTGCTTTGGACAAACTTTTGAACAAAATCCGACAAAAGTACAACCCCAAGCGCCGTTGTCACTATTGATTAGTTTCATGCGTTCGGCTTTACCGTGATCACGGTTGTCAAGGTTATAACGATGCGCAAGAGTTAAAGCCGCTGGGCCGATAAATTCAGGGTTTAAACCAAACTGAGGACAAGCTGCGTAACACAGTCCACAGTTGATGCAGTTGGCAAATTGCTTGTACTTTTCCATCTGCGCTGGCGTTTGCTTGTTGGTACCATCTTCAGGTTTACGATTATTACCGATGATGTAAGGTTTGATAGCTTCTAGACGCTCAATGAATGGCGTCATATCGACGATCAAATCTTTTTCAATGGGGAAGTTGGCTAAAGGTTCAATTGTGACGCCAGTTGGGTAGTCACGCATGAAACTTTTACACGCCAGCTTTGGCACATTATCGACCATGATGCCGCACGAACCACAAATTGCCATACGGCAAGACCAGCGGTAAGACAGGTTTTTATCCAAGTGATCTTTGATATAACCAATCGCATCTAAGATCGAGGTGGTGTCATCACAAGGCACCTCAAAGGTTTGTAAGTAGGGCGCGTCATCCACTTCTGGGTTGTAACGCGTCATGTGAACTTTTTGATTTCTTGTTTGAGTCGCAGACATGGCTATTTCTCCTGCGCTTGTTGTTCACCGGCTTCTTTGGCGGCAGCATCTTCAGCTGCTGCGCCGTATAGCCTAGCTTTTGGTTGAGATTTTGTGATTTTTACAGGGCTATAATCGATAATGGGAGCCGCATCTTCTTGATAGAAAGAAAGCGTATGCTTCAAGAAGTTTTCATCATCACGAGTGGTGCAACCTTCGTCTAAGCGTTGGTGTGCTCCACGAGATTCGGTGCGGCGGATTGCCGATTGTGCCATTGCTTCTGCCACATCAAGGCCGTAGCCAATTTCAATCGCATATAAAAGGTCAGTGTTGAACACTTGTCCTTTATCTTGAATGCTGATTTTTTTGTAGCGAGCTTTCAGTTCAGTCAGTTTATCTATGGTGGCTTGCATTAAATCTTCTTGACGGTAAATACCACAACCGGCTTCCATTGAGTGGCCCATTTCAGTTCGAATGTCTGACCAACTTTCGTCGCCTTCCTGATTCATTAATGCATCAATACGTGCTTTAACTGCGTTAACTTGAGCATTAATATTCTCTTCATTCCAGCCTTTGAATTCTTTAGCGCGTTCGGCGGCATGTTCACCCGCTACGCGGCCAAAAACGACAAACTCAGCTAATGAATTTGAACCTAAACGGTTAGCACCATGTAAGCCTACGGACGCACATTCACCGACGGCGAATAAGCCTTTAATGCGAGTTTCACATTGGCCGTTGGTTTCAATACCGCCCATAGTGTAGTGAACCGTTGGGCGAATTGGGATTGGCTCTTTGGCAGGGTCAACGTTGACGTAAGCTTTGGCTAGTTCACAAATAAACGGTAGGCGTTCATTTAGATATTCTTCACCTAAATGACGTAAATCGAGCATTACTACATCACCAAGAGGGTGTTTGATGGTGTTGCCTTTTTGCTGTTCATGCCAGAAAGCTTGAGATACTTTGTCACGCGGGCCAAGCTCCATGTATTTGTTCTTAGGCTCGCCGACGGGAGTCTCAGGGCCCATGCCGTAATCTTGCAAGTAACGGTAACCATCTTTATTGACGATAATACCGCCTTCACCACGACAACCTTCGGTCATTAAAATGCCTGTGCCTGGTAAACCTGTTGGATGATATTGCACAAATTCCATGTCACGTAGCGGTGCGCCATGACGGTACGCCATTGCCATGCCATCGCCAGTCACAATACCGCCATTGGTGTTGGTGTGGTAAACACGGCCCGCGCCACCCGTAGCAAGTACCACTGATTTTGCTTTAATCGCAACTAACTCGCCTTCAGACATGTGGATCGCAACAATGCCTTGTGCTTCTTTTGCGTCGTCTTCGCCGTCGAGCCCTTCATTATTAACTAAGAGGTCAACCACGAAGTACTCATCAAAGCGTTTGATGTTTGGATATTTGATCGAAGTTTGGAAAAGGGTGTGCAGCATGTGGAAGCCAGTTTTATCGGCGGCAAACCAAGTACGTTCTATTTTCATACCACCAAAACGACGTACGTTCACATCGCCATTTTCTTTACGACTCCAAGGGCAACCCCATTGCTCCATTTGGATCATTTCGCGAGTAGAATTCGCAACGAAATATTCAACAACATCCTGTTCACATAGCCAGTCACCACCACCAACGGTATCGTTGAAGTGATTATCTAAGCTGTCTTCTTCCTTGATAACTGCCGCTGAACCGCCTTCGGCAGCAACCGTATGTGAACGCATTGGATACACTTTTGAAATTAGTGCTACTTCAAGTTCAGGGTTTGCTTCTGCTGCCGCAATTGCAGTACGTAAGCCAGCGCCGCCAGCTCCGATGACTGCGATATCTGTGGTTATGACTTTCACAGTTATCCTCCAGTATGTAGGTGTGCCGATAAAGTATTGATTTAATAAGCACGATTGGAAAAGGTTTTAGTTATAAATTTTTTTCTTCTCCAGTTTAAAGAACAATTTCTCTTAATAAATTGATCTAACCGATATTAAACGTCGATTTACTATCCTTTAGTGGTATTTGTTTTTATTGTGAAATGAAAAGATGTTTCTTTTACCGGTTTGGCTTTTACAATAAGAAGCAAATAACGTTCTATCATTTTAAGTACGGTAATAAACGAAGGATCAATATGAATAATTTTCATGCTAAAGGACTATGGTTAGGTTTATTGAGCTGCTTGATCGTGTCACCCACATACGCGGTAGAAGGCCATGATGCCTCTGATAACGCCCCCCCTTATTCAAAGCAAGGATAAGAATGAATCTCTGCAAGATGGAGAACGTGAAAAGGAAAAAAATAAACTAGCGGAAGACCCTACGAAAGTGGTTACACAGGTTGGAGCAAGTTATGGTGGGGATAAATTAAAGTTTTCAGGTTCGTTGAGTTTAGGCGCGGTCAATAAGATCAATGCGTCAGTAGATGCTGATGGAGAAGAGTGGCGCCTCGGTGGTTCTTGGTTATTTGATGTTGGTATTGTTAATGTCAACTTCGGTAAAAAAGAGTTTGATGATGGTTCGAGCCAAAATAACTACAGTATTGGTACTTTTATGCCACTGAGTTATTTTGGTTTTACACCATGGGGGACTCAGGTTTTTATCATGGGAGGGTATACCTACAATGATGGAGAGGTTGTTTGTTATAGCAATGAAGAATGTGGAACGGATAATGTTGATTTTAATGATTTAGCTGATGGGATTATGTATGTTCCTAATTCCAGCTCTTCAGGTTACTTAGGTACTTTTGCTTTAAAACCATTGACGGATAAATGGCGCTTATTAGGTGTTGCTGCGGGGTCATTGGGATCGAATGATTACCATGGTTATATATTTGCTTTAGGGACAGGATACAGTATTACCAAACGTCAATCTGTTGCTGCCTATGGTTTCGTGCAAGACAATAGTTACGGTCATGATGAGCAATTAGGTATCGTTTATAAATACCAGTTTAACTAATGGATTCATCTGCTATCGTTTTTAGCATATGAGCACAACATATATTAATGGAATAGCCTCGGTGATTTTGAGTATGCATCGGGGTTATTTTTTAGAACCGGTTCTTGGTTATCGTTATCACTTTCATTAAACTAGTTTTCTGATTTTTTATCTTCGAGTTTCTTATGCAGCAGTGGCAACCTTCAGCTTCAATTCCTCATCTCCAACAGCGAGCAAAGTTGATACAACAAATCCGTGCATTTTTTGCTAGTAGAAATGTGCTTGAAGTCGATACGCCAGCCATGAGCCATGCGACGGTGACCGATGTTCATCTGTATACCTTTAAAACTGAATTCATCGGTCCGGATTTCGCACATGGTCAACCCGTCTTTTTGATGACTAGCCCTGAATTTCACATGAAACGCTTGTTGGCTGCTGGTAGTGGTTGTATTTATCAAATCAATAAAGCCTTTCGTAATGAAGAAAATGGCCGTTATCACAACCCTGAATTTACGATGTTGGAATGGTATCGAGTCGGTTTTGATCACCATGATCTGATGACTGAAATGGATGCGTTACTGCAACAGATTTTATCGTGCCAACCATGCGAAAAGATGACCTACCAACAAGCATTCTTGCAAGTGTTACAAGTGTGTCCACTAGAAGGGAGTATGCAGCAGTTGAAGCAAGTGGCAACTACCCTTGGTTTAGCGGATATTGCAGAACCTGAACAAGACAGAGATACGTTGCTGCAATTGTTATTCAGTATTGGTATTGAGCCGTACATAGGGAAAAACGTGCCAGTAATGGTTTATGATTTTCCAGCCTCACAAGCTGCTTTAGCTAAAATTAACCAAAATGATGAGCGTGTTGCAGACCGATTTGAGGTTTATTTTAAAGGTATTGAGTTAGCCAATGGTTTTCATGAATTAGATGATGCTAAAGAGCAACTAGTTCGTTTTGAAAGCGATAATAAACAACGTGTCGAGATGGGGTTATTACCTCAGCCGATTGATCATCATTTGATTGCTGCGCTTGAAGCCGGTTTACCGCAATGTGCGGGGGTCGCATTGGGTATTGATCGCTTAATTATGCTCGCGATCGACTGTGATCATATTGATCAAGTGACCGCATTTGCCTTTCCTCGAGCATAGTTTATATCCATAGATATGCATTAAATAGCGACCAATACGCCTGTTCCAGTAACCGCCAACAGTGCGCCGAGCCAAGCAAAAGGAGAAGGGCGTTTTTTTGTGTAGATCCAAAGCAAAGGTAAAATCATGATGGGTGTGGTGGCCGATAATAATGCCACCATGCCGACATTACCTTTTTGTAAGGCGTATAAAATCAATGTCATACCTACCGCCATCGCAAGAAAACCATTGACGGCGGTTACCCCTAGAATCTTCCAATTGATGGCTTGTAGTGGCTTGGCAATCTTCGCCCCTGACGCTCTTAGAGTAAGGTGAGCAATGAATGCGGTAATCATCCGAATGGCTGATGCGGCTACTGGATCAATCGACGTTTGCATGATGGGTTTGGCAATGATGCCACCCATGGCTTGGCACAAAGCGGCAAGTAGACCTAAGCAAATCGCAATATGTAACTTTCCTTGTACGGTTTCCCAGGTATGTTGATTGGCTTGTTTGCGGCCAAAAAAGATCGCGATGACCACACCAGAAAAAACTAGAATGGCTCCTAATAATTCAAGAGCACTTAGGGTTTCATGAAATAACCAATAGCCGAGTATTGCCGAAAAAACAGCATGACAAGAAAAAAGCAACCCTGCCATGCGAGGTCCCATGCGGTTCATACAAGCAAATAAAGCCGTATCACCGATGAAGATACCAATTAAGCCAGATAGAGCCATTGGGATAATATGGCTAGATTCTATCGTTGCCCAACCACCAATAAACCATGCCATGCTAGTCAGCATGATTGCCGTACACCCCATGCGCCAACGGCTATAAGCAAATGAGCCTAAATGCCGGGCAGGCACGACTGAAATTAAGCTGGAAATAGCCCATAAAGCGGCGGCGGCTAAAGCAAACCATTCATAGGACATTTATTTTTACTCTTTGAATACTAAGTAGGGGTTATTGCCATACAAAGTGAGGCGGTTGTGGGTAATATTCAATGGCTTGAGCGGGGCAGTCGCAAAAGACACCATCCACACCTATTTCGTTGAGCCATTGCCAGTCTTCAGGTTGATTGACGGTATAAACATAAACACTGAGCTCTAATTGTTTAGCGTGGCGTACATAGTCTTCATCGATGATGTCTAAATCTAAATTAATGCTGGTGGCCCCCAATGTTTTTGCAAATAAAGATTTATCTATGCCTTTGGAGGCCGATAGTGCGCCAATTAACCATTGGGGCTGTTCTTCTTTTAATTGCTTTAACCAGTCATGATTAAACGAAGAAACAATTAGCTGTTCTAGTTGAAAATGACAAACTTCTAAAGCGAAGTGTAAATGCTGGTACAGCAGGTCATGATTATTAATGCCTTTCAATTCGATGTTTAAGGCGCACTTTCCATCTATTTGTCTTAGTACTTCGATTAACGTTGGAATGGCTTCCGTTTTAGCGACTTTCACTTGTTTCAGTTTTTCAGCACTCAGCCAGCTTAGT
>JBQGON010000152.1:0-8419 GCA_052087065.1 Vibrio sp.
AAGAAGGGCAAGGCAATATTTATGGCTATGTAAACCAGAATACCCAGCTGTGCCGCTTAACGTTTACTTTAGATGCGGACCGACGTTTGGTGATTAAAGATATTGCTAACCGGTCGGTGTTGGTGGCATTAGTGACTCACCAAGGGTTAGCGAATGATACCCATCAAGAGTGGCTGGCTGACACGCAAAAAGCGGCGAATGTGTTAGCACAATCCGAGCACCAATTACGCCAAGTGCGGACGCAATTTCATACCGCTTTGCCGCATAATTTTGTAGAACCGTCCGTTTTATCGAAAATAGAATCGGGAATTCAAGAGTTGGTGGAGCGTTTAGCTGCAGTACATGACGAATGTGAACCTGATATTCAGCGCTTACAACGTTTAGCTGACTATTTTTCTTAGAGGAAAACATCAATTATGTTGGGCGCTGACGGATTAAATTTAGCATTGACCATTGCCGATTCTGGCATCATTGATGCCGCGGTGAATGATCTAATGGGTCGCTCCCAAGTGATGCTAATGGCGGAACACCGTGGGGTAAGCACATCGGTCAAAAAGCATGTGCTGAGTTGGCGCCGCTCTGTTCGCGATCGTGTCGCGCGGGTCGGACAGGCCGAGCGTTTTCAACAAGAAATTAATTTGTATCAAGAGGTGATTCATTGGCGCGAAGACACGTTTTTGCAGCGTTTACCCGAACTGATGAAGCAACTTGAAAAGTCCTCGCGATTTTATCGCCAAGCCAAACGCTTGGTGGACAATAATAAAGGCGTCGATAATCCAGTTTTTCCTCACTACTTTTGTGAACAATGGTATCGCGCATTAAGTGATGCGATTCGCGAAGAAGAGATACTGGAACTTGAAAGCCATAAAGAGCAACTGTTAGCCGATTTGTATCAACGCATGGAAACCTTGCGTAATATGAAGAAAGTGACTGAAACGGGCGATCCTAATAGCGTGGGGCGGTTATGGGACATGGCTGCGGCCAAGCTCAGTCGTACAGATCTGACGATAATGAAACAACATGCCAAGTTTTTGCAGCGTAATAAAGGGTTGCAAGACATCGCAGAGCAATTGGGACGCATGGCTAGTGAGGTCGATGATCCAAGCCTTAATCATGCGCCCAAAGACGCACTGCAAGTCGTCGAAGAAGCCTCGGATTGGGCGACCGATGACATTGTTGGTGTGCATAACAGCGATGATCTTAATAAGCTATTACCCAATGAAGCTCTATTTTTGACTTATCCAGAATTGGAAGTGGTGTTTTATAAGCGCTTAATTGATAAGCGCTTGATGAATTATCGTATGCAAGGTAAATCGCGCACATTGCGTGAAGTCAAAACGCATCAACCAGAATCGAAAAAGGTTGATATTGATAAGGGACCATTCATTCTATGTGTGGATGCATCGGGCTCAATGAGTGGTTTTCCCGAGCAAAGTGCTAAGGCGTTTGCTTACGCATTGATGCAAATTGCACTGGCTGATGACCGCGATTGTTATGTGATGCTCTTTTCAACGGAACATATCGCTTACGAGCTAACTCGCCGAGATGGGTTACGAGAAGCGAGTGATTTTCTAAGTTATACCTTTCATGGTGGGACTGACTTCGAGCCAGTTATCTTGGCTGGTCTGGAAAAAATGACCACGCAGCGTTATAAAAATGCTGATATCGTCATGATTTCTGATTTCATTGCTCCGCAACAAAATCAGGCGTTATTAGCACAAGTGGACGAGCTTAAGCGCCAGCATAATCGGTTTCACGCGGTCTGTTTGTCACGCTATGGTAATCCCGAGTTATTGAGTATGTTTGATCATTGTTGGCGTTATCATCCCAACGTGATGGGCCGTTTAGTCAAGCGTTGGTAACACCAACAGTGACAAGGATGTAGGAGGCGTGAAATTTTGCTATATTATGCGTCAGCTTATATTCTCTCTCCACATGGTTATATGACGATGTGTGGTGTTTAAGATTAGGACATTTTGTGAATCAACCTCAGATTAATAACCCGTTGCATGGGCTCACTTTGGAAAAAATTCTTACCCGCTTGGTCGAGCAGTATGGTTGGGATGGTTTATATCAACAGATTCGAGTGAACTGTTTTTCGAAGGATCCGTCGATTAAATCCTCGCTTAAATTTTTACGTAAAACTCAGTGGGCACGCGATAAAGTCGAAGCCTTATACGTACAAACATTCAGTTGATTCAACCATAAAAATGGTTACATGACCGTTCAGGCGCCTTCATTGGCGCTTTTTTTTCGGCGATTAAAATACACAGCAAGCACACATGTAACATTGTTATCCTAATTGTTTTGTTATAACATAACAATTAATGAATGCAGTGACTCTGTCTCGTGCTGTCAGTATGAGTGTCGCGTGTCAATGAGTGATAATCACAGTGACGTATTCATTATGAACTCATTTATCCATCAAATTTTTTTCGACAGGAGCGTCCAGACATGGTGTCTAATTTGAAAAAGCTGTTGCTAGCCTCTGCACTTGTATTCCCAACATGGGCGATTGCCGCCCCGATTAATGTGGCAGTCAGTATCGTCCCTGAGCAATACTTTGTTGAGCAGATTGGCGGAGAGCACGTCAAGGTTGATGTCATTGTTCCTCCTGGCGCAGAGCCCGATACCTATGCACCAAAAGCGCGCCAAATGCGCAATCTCGCCAAAACGGATATTTACTTTCCCATGGGCGTGCCTTTCGAACACGCGTGGCAAAGTCGCATTGCTGATGTGAACGCGGATATGAAAGTCATCCCGCTTTATCAACGTATTTGTCGTCGTCAGTTCCCTGAAGGGATGGGCGAACATCATCATGGTGATGAACATCATGCGCACGTTGAGCATCAGGGCCATGACAATCCATGTCGCCCAGAGCGAGCGGATCCACATATTTGGATGTCGCCAAACCTTGTTCGTATCATGGCCGGTACCATCCGTGACAGTTTGATGGCACAAGATCCGGCACATGCCGCCGATTATGAGCAGAATTTTCGAAAATTTGCTCAACATATCAACGATATTGACAGCCAAATTCTTAAAGCGGTCGAAGGACTAAAATCGAATACATTTTTAGTGTATCATCCTGCATTCGGCTATTTTGCACGTAGCTATGGTTTGCAACAGTTACCTGTCCAAGTACACGGAACCGATCCGACGCCAACACAACTTGCCAAGATCATTAAACAGGCGAAAGCGTCTGGTATTAAAGTTGTGTTTGTTGAACCACAGTTTTCTAAGCGCGCGGCACAGACTGTTGCGAAAGAAATTGGTGGTCAAGTGGTGGCTGTGGATCCGTTAGCGAAAGACTGGGGACAGAACTTAGTCAACGTAGCAAACGCGTTTACACAAGCATTGAAGTAATAGGATAGAGAACATGGTTGACGCATTGCAATTGTCACAAGTTAGTTTTGCCTATGAGGAAAAAGCCGTCTTGCAAGATGTTAATTTAACCTTGGCGGAAGGCGATTTTTTACTCATTCTCGGTCCTAATGGGGGCGGGAAAAGCACTCTTGTGAAATTGTTGTTGGGCTTATTAACCCCAAGTCACGGTCATATTCGCTTACTCGGTCAGCGTCCATCTGAGGCGCTGGCTTGTGTTGGTTACGTACCGCAAATTACGGTCAATGGATCGCGTTTGCCGATTCAAGTTGCGGAAGTTGTTCGTTTAGGTCTATATCGAGAAAAAGGCTTAAGCCGCTCGGATAAGCAGCAACGCGTTAACGATGCACTGCAAAAAGTGGGATTGCTCCATTTGGCTCATCAGCAGTTCACGGCTTTATCTGGTGGTGAACGACAACGTGTATTAATTGCTCGTGCGCTCGTGATTAATCCTCGTGTGCTATTACTTGATGAGCCTACCGCTAGCGTTGACCAAGACGCGCGTGAACAAATTTATGCGTTATTAACACAATTGAGTCAAGAAGCCACCATTGTGTTAATCACCCACGATCCCGATACACAGAATTTACCTATCACCCATACAGCATTAGTGAATGGAAGCCTGATCTGCCATAATGGACACGTTTTAACGCAAGAAATGATGGCATTATCTCTCGGAACGAGTCTGAGCCATCTACAATCCCTTAATATTGTTCAATCTGCCTAAGACGATTTGTCATCGAGTAGTTATCCATGCAGGAATTTTTTTCTTATACGTTTGTACAGCATGCTCTCATTGCTGCTGTTTTCGCGAGTATTGTTTGTGCGATAGTTGGCACCCTGATTGTTATTAATCAGCTAGTTTTCCTCGCAGGAGGTGTTGCACACGCGGCTTATGGTGGTGTAGGGGCAGCCGTCACGTTGCGTTTACCATTAATGCCCACATTATTGTGCTTTACCAGTGCCAGTGCGCTGCTGATGGGCGGCTTAACCGCAAGGCGGCGTGAACGGACGGAAGTATTGATTGGCGCACTTTGGGCCGCAGGAATGGCCTGTGGGATCTTGATGCTCGATTTTTCTAATGGCTATAACGTCGATCTCATGAGTTACTTGTTTGGTAGTATGCTCGCTGTTTCTACGTTTGATTTATGGGTCATGGGTGGGGTGGTTGCATTAATCATTATTTTAGCCGTCTGGTTGTACGATGAATTTTTACTGATTTCGTTTGATATGGAATACGCGCGTACTCGTCGTGTTCCTGTGAAGTTGATTTACACGATATTATTGTTAATGACGGCCTTTTCTACTGTTGTTATGATTCGTGTTGTCGGCATCATTTTGACTATTGCATTGTTAACTGTGCCTCCTTTTATTGGCATGCGATATGCGAATCGATTATGGAAAATGATGGTTATTGCTGGCATTAGTGCATTAACGTTTTGTATTGGCGGTTTATTAGGGGCTTACTTTATTGATGTCACGGCGAGTGCTGCGATCATTGTGTTAGAGACCGCGACACTGGGGATAATTTTAGCTGGCGAGAAAGTGGTTGAACTGTGGCGTAAACGCCGCGTTAAATCAGCATTTGCTAAGTTAAATCACTAGTTCTTTACCATGATGGTTAAAAAATAGCGCAGATTACTCTGCGCTATTTTTTTTATGTGGCGATTTTCAATCAATCGCTTTAAGCAAAATGCTGACCGACAGAGAGTAAATCGGCATAACAATACGTTAAGAGGGAAGTTGGTTAGACAGCGAAAATGCAATGGTGCCACAAATACGCAAATCTGCAGCAAATTGAAGCCAAACCAAAGACCATGGGCATGCGCTCTTTCATGGACTGAGGGATGTTTTATGGAATACCGTGCCGACTGTGTCACCGCCAATAGTAGCCGCGCCGTTGATAAATGGGCCTATCATAGAGTGCATTGTTCTTTTTTGAGTGAAAAAAAGCAGTGTTATGACAACACTGCTGGTGAGTTAACGACGATTCGAAGCGACGAGCTCAGCCAATAGCTCGTAGGAGCGCAGTTTACTTTCTTGATCATAAATCATGGAATGTATCATGAGCTCATCCGCTTGGGTGCGGGCCAAAAGATCATTCAACTGAGATTTGGCAGTTGCTGGAGAGCCAATAATCGATTCCTGCAGTTGATTCTCTAATTGACGTTTTTCATGCGGTAGCCACAGTGGTTCCATACTGGCAACCGGAGACGGAAGTTTGCCGCGCTTTCCCCGTATCATTGCTAAGAATTTTTGCTTTTCTGTGGTTGCGAGAAATTCAGCTTGCTCGTCGGTGTCGGCTAGTGTGGCATTAATCGCGATCATCGCGTAGGGCTTATCTAAATGTTCGGATGGTTTGAATAATTCACGATACATTTGCAGCGCAGATAGCATGGCCCCTGGTGCAAAATGTGCTGCAAAGACAAACGGCAAGCCTTTCATGGCGGCCAATCGAGCGCTGTAGGTGCTCGAACCGAGTAGCCAAATCGGGACATGTGAGTAAGCGCCGGGATACGCTGCAACCGGTTGAGACGACGAAATGGGACCTTGAAAAAACTCCAGTTCTTCGAGCAGTTCATCAAAATTCGGATCCATTCTCTCAGGATCTCGGCGTAAGGCATGCATCGTTGGGTAATCGGTGCCAGGCGCGCGCCCGAGCCCTAAATCAATACGGTCAGGGTGAAGTGCTGCTAAGGTACCAAATTGTTCTGCAATCACCAGAGGAGCATGGTTGGGGAGCATTATGCCGCCTGAGCCGACACGAATAGTTTGAGTATTGGAGGCAATGTGGCCAATCAGTACCGAGGTCGCTGCACTGGCGATATCGGGCATATTATGATGCTCTGCTAGCCAAAAGCGATGATATCCTAGCTGCTCAGTGTGTTGGGCTAATTCGACTGAACGTCGATATGTTTGGGAGTGATCAGCACCCTCTACTACTGGGGCTAAATCTAATACTGAGATGCGAGGTGAATTCATAAGTCGTTCTCCTATGGATTGTAGCAGGAGAGTATGACATTGAGTGATATTAGAAATAAAGAGAAGATTAGGGTTTTCTTATATACTTGTCATCACCATCCTCATGCTGTCGGGAGTACGGTGCACAGTAAGCGGGTCAATCGCTTTCGCTTTTATCCTTATAATCGCGACGATGTTCCAAAATGGTCGACAAATTGACTTCTATCCACCCAGCAAGTTCTAGGATACGTGCGGCGACTTCTTCGCCCATTATTGTCAATGAATACTCCACATGCAAAGACACACCTTCATAGGCAGTACGTTTGATGAATCCATCCGCTTCTAAGGCTTGCAACGTTTGTGAAAGCATTCTCTCGCTGATACCGGATACGCGTCGACGTAACACGCTAAAGCGCGCGGAATCCCCGCCATAGAGTGCTAGTAACGTCAGGACTCCCCATTTGCTGGTGACATTACGTAAAATTTCACGAGATGGACATTCCTTTTCTAACACGTCACCACGTTTAATTTTATCAACGATTTTCTCGCCGGACTTCTTGATTGAAGCTGGATGAGTTGGCATACGTTATAATCCTAAAAGTTGGTACCGAAGCTATGCAGGACATTATAACAAATTTTGCGGCGAAGAGTCAGCTTTAATCCAGAATTAAGCCTATGTCTAGCATAATGAAAAAGCCACATCTGTGGTGCCTGCTCGTTCCCCACATTCGCAAGAGCCAACCAACTTATCCCGGCTTTTAACCTTTGTATGACACAACAAAAAAATACTATTGATATTTTACATATCAACAATATTCCGGTTAAATACACAGTTTTATCAATATCCTACGTGACTTTTGTTCCAGAAAGGCATGATGAAGGACCTCGCAGTATTATCCTGAACAACATTGTACTTTATGGTAATAAGACGAAACGACATTTGAGCAAGCTTACTGACTCAAACTGCATGAATAATACAAGTGAACTCTGTTTACAGAGAAAGCGTGAACTAACAAGGAGAACTTTGTGGCTAAAATTTTAATGATTACTGGCGATTTTGTTGAAGATTACGAGAATATGGTTCCATTTCAGGCGCTTATTGCAATGGGACATGAAGTGGATGCTGTGTGCCCAGATAAGAAAGCTGGCGAAACGATAAAAACTGCGATCCATGATTTCGTCGGTGATCAAACTTACATTGAGCTTCCTGGTCATCATTTTGTGCTTAATGCGACATTTGATGAAGTTAAGCTCGATAATTACGATGCCTTGTATGTACCTGGTGGGCGAGCTCCCGAGTATTTGAGACTGAATAGAACCGTGATTGAGATGGTTCAACATTTCTTTACTGAAAATAAACCGGTTGCGGCGATTTGCCATGGTGCGCAAATTCTTACGGCGGCAGGTGTCATTGAAGGCAAAACCGTGTCAGCTTATCCGGCATGTCGACCAGAAGTGGAATTAGCCAACGCGACCTATGCAGACATTAATGTTGATCAAGCTGTCACCGATGGGCAATTAGTCACTGCACCAGCATGGCCAGCACACTCGGAATTAATTAAACAGTTTGCCGCATTGCTCTAAATAACGGCATCATCAAGCGTTACGAAATAAAAACGAGGTGAAAGCCTCGTTTTTATTAAGCGCACCGCTCTATTGTTCTCATTAATAATGTTCCTGATATGAGTGTTCATAATTTAAACGCTTTATTTAGTGTTAAATGAGCACCTCACCCTAGTAAGTGCTTCATGATATAAATAAACAGAATGACGTTCAGCTGGGGCTATATAGCATAAATGCTATCCATATCTCATAAATGAGATAAAAGTATAACCTAATATTAATTAATTAATATTTAAACTTTTGATATATAAATAAAATAATATTTTTCATGTGACTTAATGAAATAATATTCACACTACCTGACAGAAATATTCTACCTTTTATAAACATTTAATGATAAATGAAGGGATTATTGTATGTCTAAGGTAATGAACTATCTCACTATCGGGGTGGTTGTGCAGGGCGCGAGCATACTTTGATGAATTTATAATCCAAAGAACACTCGGGCTCG
>JBQGON010000153.1:0-8383 GCA_052087065.1 Vibrio sp.
GAATCACTTCTCCACTGGCGTGTGTTTTATCATGAGTGGTATGCGCATCGGCGATAAGTGTTACAGGGTAACCTAAGCCCGCGGCACGGCGTGTGGTGGTATCCACACAAAACTCGGTAGCGTAGCCACAAACAATAAGTTGTGACACCTCTAGTTGCTCAAGTAATGGGTGTAATTGCGTGCGTAAAAACGAATCTGGTGTTTGCTTATTAATACGGTGATCACGATCCGTGATATGAAGATCGGATTGTAGCTGCCATCCGTTACTCTCTAACGAGATAACGGTACCAGGTTCGTCGTGTTGAATAAAAATGACCGGATAACCTTCGTTACGTGCCCATTGCGTCACAGCGTTAATACGCTCGACAACCGATTGTGCGTCAAAAGGTTGCGGTTGAGGGTCAAATAGAGCGGTTTGTACATCAATCACTAAAACAGCTGGTTTCATCATCGTCCTTTATTGCACTCGAGTGGCGGAGTTAAACACCCACACCACGATTTATAGTAAGGCTAGTGTACTGAAAAAACTCAATATTCGCAGCAACCGTTTGCTAAGAGCGGCTGGCATGGCGTTAGCGCGCTCTTAGTTTTGGTACTTAGCGGTATGTCGTAGTGCTAAAGTCTGGATGCGACTTCAAAACCATCCCATATCGCGTACATAATATTAGAGACATTGCGTGCATCTCCAATGCAGTGGATGTTTTCAAATTCGTATTGCAAATCGTTATAGAGTGCATCGTCTTTTTTGAAGCCAACCGCTAATACCAAGCTGTCGGCTTCTAATAGTGTTTCTTGTCCATTGGCTTCAATGAGAACCCCATCAGGAGTCGTCGACTTCATATGGGCATCGGTAATGACCGAGACACCTTTAAATGGCACTAATTGTTCGAGCATCTCTGAGTTGGCATGGCACAGCGGCCCGTTATTGGCGAGTAACTTATCTTCCAATTCAACCAACGTGACGGTTTTGCCCATGTCTTGCAGCCACATGGCTAATTCACAGCCGACCAAGCCACCTCCAACAATGACGACTCGTTCACCAGGATCCACCACTTTGTTTAACACATCGGTCGCAACGTGAGTGGGGAGTTGCTCACCGCAGTCTAGAGATACCGGTGTGGAGCCCGTCGCCACAATGACTGCATCGACATTTTGTTCGGCAATGTCTTGGGCGGTGGCTGCGTGATTGAGATGCACCTCCACATCAAGTTCTTTGAGAGTATGCTCATACCAAGCGACAAGGGCTAAATCATCCTCTTTGAAATCGGGCGCTCCGCCGGGAATTAGGTTACCGCCCAAACGTGGTGATTTTTCATAAATGATCGGCTTGTGGCCACGTAGAGCTAACACTCTGGCAGATTCACAGCCGGCAACACCGCCACCGATAATCACGACTTTTTTCATTTTAGGGGCTGGGGTCAATTGAGTATCGATCTCGCGGCAACACTGCGGGTTGACTGCACAATTGAGTGATGAATAGGTTTGTACGCGGCCCATACAGCCTTCTTGGCAGGACAAGCAAGGACGAATGCTCGCGGTGTTACCCGCGCGCAGTTTATTGACGTAGTTTTCATCAGCGAGTAAGGGTCTGCCTAGGCTTATTACATCGCAGACATCATCTTCTAATGCCTGCAGCGCGAGATCAGGATTATCCATACGCCCAGCGCAGATAATCGGAACATCGACACACTCTTTCATAATTTTGGCAAAGGGCATATATAAGCCTTTTTTCTGATACATCGGTGGGTGACTCCACCACCATGAATCGTATGAGCCGACATCGACATCTAATGCATCATAGCCATACTCAACCAGTAATTTGGCGGCCTCTATGCCTTCCGGAATATCGCGACCTTTTTCTTCGAACACTTCACCGGGTAGGGCGCCTTCTCGTAAATTTTTTATGAAACTTTTGGGGCTATAACGCAATGTGACTGGGAAATCGTCCCCACAGCGCCGCTTAATTTCATTGACCACTTCTTTAGCAAAGCGCAAACGATTTTCTAAACAGCCACCGTATTCGTCGGTGCGTTGGTTAAAGAGTGCAATGGCGAATTGATCGAGCAGGTAACCTTCATGGACAGCATGAATCTGCACGCCATCAAATCCTGCGCGTTGGGCGTTATAAGCACCGTCACCAAACTTGCGAACTATGGTGCCAATCTCTTCTTTGGTCAGCTCGCGGCACGTAATATCGAGCCAGCGGTGTTGGATAGGAGAGGGGGCGACCGGTGGGTGATCGCCAATATTCGTTGGTATGGTGACGCGGCCAAAACCTGCACTAAGTTGGATAAATACTTTTGCGCCATAGCTGTGAATGCGCTCGGTCATTTCGCGAGCGGTACGGATGAAGTGAACGGGATTATGAGTTGAGCACGGTACCGCATCGACATCATGCTCTTCGACGTCGTTATCCACAAACGTCACGCCGGTAATGATGAGCCCTGTTCCACCACGAGCACGGGCTGTGTAATATTCGATTCCACGTTGATTAAATCCACCATCACTGTCGGCTAAGCCTAACGGGCCCATTGGCGCCATCGCGAAACGATTCTTGATGGTCATGCTGCCGATAGTCATTGGTTCGAAGAGTTTTTTGTATTTTTGCTTTAACATGACAACCTCATTTTTATGTTTTCGTTTTGACGGTTAAGGGCAAGTAATAGTCATTGTCGATCGGGTTGGAATATAATTATCAGTGATAGACATGGTGGGGTATTCATTTTAATAGATCAATATAAGTGTGAATTTTATGGATTTTTGTTGATTTAAAACAAACCTTTAAAATTAGTGTGCATTTATGAAAATGTTTGTTTTTATATTTATCTTTGATAAATAACAACTTTAATATTGGCTGTGATAAATTGAACATAATTTTGACATTATTATTGGTTACAGCTCGATTTCATAACACTCTTTATGTTGGTTTGCGTTAGAGTAATAAAACAATAGATAAGATGAGTTATCTAAATATTATTCGCGATTTTAGGAGCACAGCATGTCAGAATTACAATCTATGTTACATACGATGAAACAAGCATATATTGATGCGGGCCCAGCAGACATCTCTACTCGTAAGCAGCGTTTAAACAAAGCCATTTCCCTCCTTAAAGAGAACCATACTGCGTTGTGCAGTGCAATGAGTGAAGACTTCGGTCACCGTAGCCAGTATCAATCTATCCTTGCCGATATCATGAGCGCTATTGGAGCTCTTAAACATTCTCATGATCACCTTGAAGAATGGATGAAACCTGAGCACGTTGATGATATCGACGGGGGGATTCAAGCATGGATTCAACAACAGCCCGTTGGCGTAGTGGGGGTGATTTGCCCTTGGAACTTTCCTCTCAATCTTGCTTTTGGACCTCTTGCGAGCATATTCGCTGCGGGTAATCGCGCTATGCTTAAGCCATCTGAGCTCACACCGAAGACTTCTGAGTTACTTAAAGAATTGATTGCTCGCTACTTTGATCCACAGGAATTAACGGTAGTTACCGGTGGTCCAGAGGTGGGGAAAGCGTTCAGTGCTTTACCCTTTGACCACCTTGTATTTACCGGAAGTGGCGCGGTGGGTAAGCATATTATGCGGGCGGCAGCGGAAAACCTAGTGCCAGTGACGTTAGAACTGGGAGGAAAATCCCCCGTGGTGGTCGATAGTGACTATGACATGGCAACGGCTGCAGCTCGTACGCTTACTGTGAAAACCTTTAACACGGGTCAAATTTGTATGTCGCCGGATTATATTATGATCCCCGCAGGCCGTGAGTCGGCATTTCAAGCAGCTGCCACTGAGTTTATTGCGCAGAGCTTCCCGTCCATGATGGACAATGAGGAATACACCACAATTATTACTGAGCGCCACTTTACCCGCTTGGTTGCACTTTTAGATGATGCTCGTGACAAGGGAGCCAAGGTGGTGTCGCTAGCGCCGCAAGGTGAGCCGGATTACGATGCCAGCACTCGCAAGATGGCCATCCATTTGGTCTTTGGCGTCACAGAAGAGATGGACATCATGCAAGAGGAAATCTTTGGCCCATTGCTGCCAGTAAAAACGTATACCCAACTGAGTGATACGATTAATTATATTAATGCGCATGACCGACCATTAGCCGCGTATTTCTTTAGTGATAATTCAGCGAATCAAGATAAGTTTGCTCAGTATACAACCTCTGGTGCGTTAGTGATCAATGATGTGATGACACATGCTTCGCTCAATGATTTACCCTTTGGTGGGGTTGGTGGTTCTGGTATCGGTGCCTACCACGGTCTGCATGGTTTCCGTGAATTTACTCATGCCAAACCTGTTGTGGTGCAAACGCCTGAAGGAGAATCCGGTTTACGACTGCGAGCGCCTTATGCAGATAAGTTGGCAGAGGTAAAGGGTATGCTTGATTCTAAATGATAGTCAGGATGGGATGATTAGTGAGTAACGACGCACTATGGGTCGGCGTCATTATATGCAACAGGAACGTACTACAAAAATAGTATGCCCTGTTAAAAAGCAGGCTGCGATGGAGAGCCTGCTTTTTTTATCGGCGATAAGTTGCGTTAGCACTCGTTCATTGGAGCATGATTGGAGTAAACGAGCTCTATCCATAAAAAGTACCTACGATACTGACTGGTTATTATTCATACCACTCAAACTTTAATGTTCATTCAAGAAAGGGTAGCTTAGGCCACATTGTTGTGAGACGAACGCAACAACCTGATTTGCAATTGGCGAATTGGCCCATTTGAATATTTCTTCAAGTGAATGACATACAGGTTTAAACCAAGAAGTAGATGACGTGGGTTATCTAATGAACTGCTGCTTTAGGAGCGAAATATGTCGGAATTACATTCTACGTTACATACCATGAAAAAAGCGCATATTGATGCAGGTCCTGCCGATATTGCCACGCGCAAACAACGCTTAACCCAATCTATCAAGTTAATTAAAGAAAACTATGCGGCGTTATGTGATGCAATGAGTGAAGATTTTGGTCACCGTAGCCACTATCAGTCAATGATGGCAGATATCATGAGTGGTATTAAAATGCTGCAACACTCTCATGATAATTTAGAACAATGGATGAAGCCTGAGCACATTGATGATGTCGAAGGTGGTATTCAAGCTTGGGTACAACAACAGCCAGTTGGTGTTGTGGGGGTGATTAGCCCGTGGAACTTTCCCATTAACCTTGCTTTTGGTCCTCTTGCTAGCGTATTTGCAGCAGGTAACCGCGCGATGCTAAAACCCTCTGAACTGACGCCTAAAACATCAGCGCTATTGGCTGAATTGGTCGCTAAATACTTTGACCCAACGGAGTTAACCGTCGTGACTGGCGGGCCCGATGTGGGGAAAGAGTTTAGTGCATTGCCGTTTGATCATCTCGTCTTCACCGGTAGCACTGCAGTCGGTAAGCATATTATGCGAGCGGCGGCCGATAACTTAGTACCCGTGACATTGGAACTGGGGGGTAAATCTCCTGTGGTGATTGACCATGAATACGATATGGCGACAGCCGTGGCGCGTATGCTAACGGTGAAAACCTTCAACATCGGTCAGATCTGTATGTCTCCAGATTATGTTATGATTCCAGAAGGCTCAGAGGCCGAATTCCAAAGTGCAGCAGAAGGGTTTGTTGCACAAAGTTTCCCTACGATGCTTGGCAACCCAGATTACACTTCGATTGTGACTGACCGCCATTTTGAGCGTCTCGTCGGTATTCTGGATGATGCCAAAGCTAAGGGGGCGACGGTGGTTTCGCTCGCACCACAAGGTGAACCTGATTACGATGCTGCGACACGTAAAATGGCGGTGCATGTGGTGTTTAATGTCACTGAAGACATGGACATTATGCAAGAAGAGATCTTTGGCCCGATTTTGCCAGTGAAGACCTTTACGCATGTCAATGAAACGATTGATTACATCAATGCTCATGCTCGTCCACTGGCTGCGTATTTCTTTACCAACAATAGTGCGCATCAGGATCGTTTCGCTCAGTTCACAACTTCTGGCGCATTGATTTTTAACGATATTATGACGCATGCGTTTATTAACGACTTGCCATTTGGCGGGGTCGGCGGCTCAGGTATTGGTGCTTACCACGGCTTGTATGGTTTTCGTGAGTTCACTCACGCGAAACCGGTTGTGGTGCAAACGACTGAAGGTGAATCTGGTTTACGACTTCGTGCGCCGTATTCACAAGAGACGCTTGAATCGATTAAAGGTTTTCTCGATTCTTAAGCTTCCTTTCTATTATTGATGTATTGATGTCAGCCGGTCCAGATATCTGGGCCGGCTTTTGTATTTTTGGCGGTAAATAGTATAGAGGGGGAGAAGTAAATAGCTGAACGGAGCACATAAACTTGCTTGTTGATGGATCCGAGCATAAAGTTTAAACATGAATTATAAAATCGAACCACTCTTCAATGCTTACCCCTATCTGTCTACTTTTGCGCTGATAATTGTCGCGCTGGTGGCCGGTTTTGTTGCGCGTTTTGCTGTTTTATTTGCAATAAAATATAACACCAAACGAAGTAATCGCTTTGTTTTCAATTCATTGCATCAGCATTTAAAACCACGTTGGTTCTTATTTGTGCCGGCGATTTTATTACATCTTGGCTCTGATAGACTGTCTCTTTCTTCTGGTGAAGTGATGGTGTTTGAAGAAATTCTGCAAATTATCATCGTACTGTCTTTCGCGATGATTGCCACCAGCTTGGTGAGAGTGGTGGAAGATGTGTTATTCAAACGATACGATATTTCTCATGCCGATAATCTCAAAGCACGTAAGGCTCGTACGCAAATCATCTATGTGAAAAAAGTGGCGTTGGTGATTATTACTATTCTAGCCGTCGGGATGATTTTGCTTAATTTCGATAGCGTTCGTCAGTACGGCACAACCATTCTTACGGGGGCAGGGGTTGCTGGTATTATTATTGGTTTTGCCCTGCAAAAGTCATTGGCTAATTTATTCTCTGGGATTCAAATCGCATTTACCCAACCCATAAAGATTGATGATGCGGTGGTGGTAGAAAATGAATGGGGATGGATCGAAGAAATCAATTTGACCTACGTGGTTGTTAAAATTTGGGATTTGCGTCGCCTGGTTTTGCCTATCACTTATTTTACCGAAAATGCGTTTCAAAACTGGACCAGAAATACGGCCCAAATCTTGGGATCGGTTAATTTGTATGTTGATTACTCAATGCCACTTGAACCATTGAGACAGTATTTTGATGAGGTGCTCGAAGGCACAGAAATGTGGGATAAGAGCGGTAAGGCGTTTCAAGTGATCGATTGTTCAGAAAAAACCATGACAATTCGCCTGCTGATGACAGCAAGAAACTCACCAGTCGCATGGGATTTACGTTGTCATGTAAGAGAAGCGATGATTGGGTATATTCAGCAGCATTATCCGGAGAGTCTTCCTCGGGTACGTGCCGAGATAAATGAGCAAGCCTTTCCGCCACCTCAATCCGAGAAGAATACGGTAGGCTAACTACAATATCTGCATCGATGACTTTCGAGGTGATGCTATTTGGAGTATTTGCTACGTTGCGCGGCTTGATTTGATGAGAATGAGTGAAAGAGCGCAATGGATTTAGGCAAACTAGAATTAAGGAGCGATTTCATTGGGGTTTTGATGAGTCGGAAGTGAGCAGTATTCGTTCACAAGGAAAGAGGATAGAAAGAAGAGAGAGATTATGATAGATAGCAGGCAAAAAAAATGGTGCGGTCAAAGACCACACCATCGAATTCTTTAGGCTTGATAAGCTGAGAGCTTATTGACCAACAACGTTAGCTGCTTGAGGGCCTTTTTTACCTTGTTCTAGGTCAAAGCTTACTTTTTGACCTTCAGCAAGAGTTTTAAAGCCGTCTGCTACGATAGAGTTAAAGTGAACAAAAACGTCATCGCCGCCGTTGTCTTGAGTGATGAAACCGAAACCTTTAGTTTCGTTGAACCATTTTACTGAACCAGTCATTTTAGACATAGGAAAACCTCGATATATTTTAAATTACATGTGTGCTGTGACAAACGCTATTATCTGGATCATGAAGAAGAAGCAATCGCCGGAGCATCGATATACATCGAAGTAAAACTGGGATAACACTTGTACTTAACTTTCACTTTCTAATAGCTCATTTGTAAGAGCTGGTTGTCACTATACAGGCTGAATTATAAATTACCAGCGTTATTTTCCCTTTTTTATCAAATCTTAGACACCTGAGCGAAGTATGAGCACAATCAACGGTGTGCTCTGCTTTTATAGGCTCGCTTGGCGGAGGTTGGATGATCATTCTTGGCGTAAACGTTCAACGATTTCAACAAAGCGTGATACCCCTTGACTCACGTCATGTAAGCCATGCTGTACGGTATGAATATCGCCTTCCCCT
>JBQGON010000154.1:0-8305 GCA_052087065.1 Vibrio sp.
AAGGAACTGAAAACTCCCCCTCGGCGGTATACACCAATGTGGTTTTCTCATGCGCGACTGCGTAGCGCACTTGATCGACACCAGACACTCGAATACGGCCCTCATGCATGAGATTGATCATAGTTGGCTTTGCCGTTTGCTCATCACTGCTGGTTACGCCTCGGCTAGCAGCGCTCGTCTCTTCAAGCTTACTCAAGACACGTTTTACTCGTTCCTCATTGATAGGTTTCAGTAAATAATCGAAAGCCTCTAATTCAAAGGCATCCACCGCAAATTCTTTGTAAGCGGTGGTAAACACTATCAGCGGGGATTGCGCCGACTGATGAATATTGCGCGCCAATAACATGCCATCGATAGACGGTATATTGATATCGAGAAACACGACGTCCACCTGGTTTTGCTGCAAATATTTAAACGCCTCTAATCCATCAGCAAAGGATGTAACCACATCAATATCGCTGTAGGTCTTAACGAGATAACACAGTTCCTCTCGCGCTAAATATTCATCTTCGACTATGATCGCTCTTAACATAACTTATTCACTTGTCGTAGTTGTATTAATATAAAAACCAATTTCAGTTCCCGGATTAGTTCGTTGAATCATTAATCCCTCACCAAATAATAAGGTGACACGTTGATGGACGTTCACTAAACCAATGCGATGGCTATCCATCGTGCCTTGATACACTTTGTTGATAATATCTTGGCTGATTCCCAAGCCCGTATCTTTCACCGTTACTTTCGCTCGGTCATGCTCTTGTTTGACCGAGATGGTGACCCGTGCAGGAGCGCCCAGTGGTACCACACCGTGTTGAATAGCGTTTTCCACCAATGGCTGAATCAATAACGGAGGGATAAGAAAATGAATCGGATCCACATCGATAATCACATCCAATTTATGACCGAAGCGCGCTTTCTCAATCGCCACATAATCTCTTACTTGCTGAACTTCTTCGGAGATATCAATCAAGCCTTCGCCCTTCTCTAAATTAAAGCGTAAAAAATCGGCTAAGTTAGCAATTAACTGACGTGCTTTATCGGGCTGGATACGGACTAATGTTGAGATCGCGTTTAAGGCATTAAACAAGAAATGCGGATTGATCTTATTTTGCAACGCGGAGAACTCAGCTTTGCTGGCCATCGTTTTCAATTGTTCAATTTTTGACACCTCGATTTGGGTCGAAATCAATTGTGATAAACCAATCGCCATTTCACGCAACGACGACCGAATACGATGGGGCTGACAGTAAAAGATTTTCAAGGTCCCTGTGACTTGGCCATTTTCCCATAATGGAATGATCAGCAAAGAATGAAAATCATGCACATTCAGATCATTACTAATGATTTGCTTACCCAGATTCACCGCCTGCTGCGTCAGATAACTGATCTTATGATGAGCATCTAAATAGTTTTCTTGCCCGACCCCAACATAGGCTTTGACATCCTGAGTATCGGTAATCGCGACAGCATCGGCATTGGTTTCACTCAGGATTATCGCGCACACTTTGATTAAGGATTCTCGATCGGCTTTACGAAAATGAGGTAATGTCTTATTGGCGATGTTTAAAGCCAGCTTGGCTTGCACAGCTGCGACTTTGTCTTTCTCTTCATCTAAATCTTGAACTAACGTGATGATAAGTCCGATACATACGGTCCCAAGCACCATAGGGATCGCAATATCACGCACGATCGATTGAGCAAGTACCACATCGTCGTTGAGTAACAAAATTAATGCCATTGTGATCATTTCACACAACATACCAGCCGCAATGCCCCACTTTGCGTATTGCTTTTTCGCGCAGCGTAAATGAATCCATGTGGCTAAAACGCCCGCTAAGATACTGCTGATCAGACACGCCATGGATGTCGGACCGCCAATATCGATTAAATAGCGATGCACTCCCGAAATAATGCCGGCAGGGATCCCAATCCAAGGTCCAAATAAGATACCGCCTGACATAATCGCAATAATGCGGACATTCACCAGCGAGCCAGACACATGAACGCCGGTATAGGTACTCAATACCGCGAAAAAAATAAATAATACAGACACCACCGCTATTTCCGAGGGGCGGCGATGACGCTTGATCACGATGGTTTGAAATAGCTGGGTACGCGTTAGTAAAAACAGCGTCATAAGCATTAACGCTGCTCGCTCAAACACCGCTAGCAACATCATGAGTTGTTCGATATACACATCCGATCCTATAGTTAATGAGAAAGCTAATAGCATGGTAGAGAAAAAGTGCCGTGCTCACCCAGCGTTATGTCAAAAAAGAGAGGGAATACGACGATAACCACTTAAATGAACATGCCCACATAAGCTTAGCTGCCGGCTGTTGGCGTAAAAATTTGTCGAAAGTAACCACATATTCATGTTGAATTCATATCACCTTTGCTAAGGTGCACACTCAAGAAACGAAAAAGGGATCTCTTATGAACCGATTCATAGTTGCAATGCTAACCATCGTTGTCGCGTTCTTTGCCTTGGCATTTAGCCTATTTATTGCCGTGCCTCTCGCAATATTGGCGGCGATATCAGGTAAAAAGCTCAACCGAAATACCTTTCATCAACCTAAAAATAAGCAAGAATCTCAAGATGATAGCGCACACACCGTCATTGAAGGCGAATATGAAGAAATCAACCGTAAGTAGGTCATGGACGACTTACTGACGCCATTCAACCCCATAAAACCCTTAGTGCCAATAAAATGAGCACGACACCTGACAATCTATCGATTAATAATGCATTATTTCTCAATAGGTTAAGGATGCCCGCATACGATAAAAGCAAAGTAATCAACGTATACCAAAGGCCATCCACCACGACTGGCGTGAGCACAATAATCCCTTGGGTCATTGCATCATGTCCAACGGCAACAAACTGACTAAATAACGCGATAAAAAACAGACCTATCTTAGGATTGAGTAGCGAAATCAGCAGCCCTTCTTGCGCCGATTGCCATAGACTCACCACATGACCAGTCGCCATTCGCTCCGCAATTCCGCCGCGCGATCGCAACGCATTGACGCCAAGGTAGGCTAAATAAGCCGCTCCTGCATACGTAATCACATTAAATACGACTGGGCTGTTATGCAGCAATACTGCCAAGCCTGCAATAGTAATCACCGCATACAGACCAATACCACAGGCATGCGCCCATGCCGTGGCCAATCCGTTTTTACATCCAGCTGAAAGGCTATGCTTCATTACCATGGCTAAGCTCGGCCCCGGTGACATGGCGCCCAGCAAGCAAACCAAAAATAAAGAACCCCATTCGGTCAGTGTCATTGTCTCTTCACCCTACTCCCCCGCGAGAACGCCCATTGCGCGCACTGTCTCGCTCCTCTTTCATTAGTAAGTTAGCGCCCAGCTCAGTGCAGACTCATGCTCAAGTAAAGTCAGCTTATCAATCGTGGGAACGGCATGCTCAACCTGCAATACGTCTTGATTGTAATGACTGAGAATGGCCATCAGTTGCGCACCAGCTGCGCGGCCCGACTCAATACCCGCAGGCGCATCTTCAAACACCATGCAATCTTCAATCGCGACGCCTAATCGTTCAGCGCCCAATAAATACGGTTCTGGATGGGGTTTCCCTTGCGTAATATCATTGGCGGTAATCACACAAGCGGGCTTAGGAATCCCAGACGCGACAATGCGAGCCATCGCCACAGGTAAGGTTCCCGATGTGACGATTGCCCATGGCACTTGATGAGCATTTAATGTTTCAAGAAATGCAACACTCCCGGGCAAGACAATCGTGCCTTGCGTATCATTGGTCTCAAGGTTTTCTAACCAACTCATCTCGGTATCAATCTCAGCCGACGTTTTTTCTGGCATTAATAACGCGAGAGACTCGCGTGCTGGCCGTCCATGTATCATCGCAAACACCTTTTCTACATCTAATTGGTTACGTTGCGCTAATAAGGTCCATGAGCGTTGGACAGCAGCGAGCGAGTCGATCAGCGTACCATCGAGATCAAATAGCGCCGCTTTAAATATCCCTGTTTTATGCATATACAATAACCCCTTGATATAAAATACGTATCATACTATCCCGTTCAATCTGTGCATAGCATAACACTTGCAAAGTCAGCGACTCGATCGTTACAGTATTTATCGAAAAAATGGCCATTTATCTATTTATTGACTAAGTTGTCGGTATCAATATCCGCTAAGTCCCCAGAACGATCGCATTTCTACAACAATATATAAACCACCACGCATTATGACTAGCCACTGTCCAACACCATCGCTATGCTATGAACCTAATAGCATAAATAACGTCATCGCTAGCGTTTTAGCTCCTATTTACTGACTGTTTCGTTCAAGATCGGGACGTGTAACGGCTCGCTTAACAAAGCAGCAATGCTATGTCACAACCACGGGGTATGGGCGCAAAACGCAGTGTAAGCAGACCTGACATAACGGACTATTTCAACAATTAAGCAGGAATACCCATGAAGCTAATGATTCCCCTGATACTCATGTTAAGCGCATTTATCAGTCAGATTAGTCATGCATCTCCCATGTTTGCTGGCGAAGATGGCTATCGATTGTGGTTGAAGTACGACCTAATTCACGACCCGATAAAACGTCGTCACTACAAAAAGCAGTTAGCTCGCATCCATTTGCAAGGTCACTCCGACACAATGGCCGCCATACGTCAGGAACTCAACACCGCACTGCCGCAACTGTTAGCCAAACCCGTCAAGTTTGTCGCAAAAGCCAAGCGTGCGAACAATTTAGTCATTGCCAAAGGCAGTCAGGCAATACAAAAACGGTATAAATTGGACGCTCGTTTTGCCAAGCTAACCCATGATGGCTTTTTAATAAAAGTACTCAATACGCATCACGGCCGACAAACGTTAATCACTGCCAAATCGGATATTGGGTTGCTATACGGGACGTTTCGCCTGATCCAGTTACTACAAACGGGCGAGGACATTCGTCATATCCATCTTGCAGAGTCGCCAAAAATCAACATTAGAATGCTTGATCATTGGGATGATTTAGACCGACATACTGAACGTGGTTACGCAGGGCAATCGATCTGGGATTGGCACAAACTGCCAGAATATAAAAAGCAGCGCTATTACGATTACGCGCGGGCGAATGCATCCATTGGTATTAATGGCGTTGCGGTGAACAACGTCAATGCAGACTCGCTGATTCTAACCCCGACTTGGCTTAAAAAGGTCAGCGCCTTAGCAGACATATTCCGCCCTTATGGCATCAAAGTATACGTGTCGGTGAAATTCAGTTCTCCTCAGCAAATCGGCGACTTAAAGACCTCCGATCCGAACAATCAAGCGGTGCAAATGTGGTGGCAAAAGAAAGCCAAGGAAATCTATCAAACGATTCCCAATTTTGGTGGTTTCTTAGTCAAGGCGAATTCAGAAGGTCAACCCGGACCCGGTGATTATGGACGCACGCATGCTGAAGGAGCGAACATGTTAGCCAAGGCATTAAAACCTTACGGCGGGAATGTTATTTGGCGCGCTTTTGTCTACTCTCATGAAGAGAACACCGAACGCTCACTACAAGCTTATAATGAATTTGTCCCTCTAGATGGTCAGTTTGCTGATAATGTCAGTGTACAAGTAAAAAATGGCCCGATTGATTTCCAACCCCGTGAACCATTTAGCCCATTGTTTGGTGCCATGCCGAAAACCTCGCTTGCGATGGAGTTCCAAATCACTCAAGAATATCTTGGCTTTAGTACCCACCTCGCCTACTTAGCGCCGCTATTTAAAGAAACATTAGATACCGATACGTATAAGTATGGCAAGGGGTCAACAGTGGCTAAGATCATTGATGGAAGCTACTACAAAGCCGGAAAACCGCATTTAACGGTAATGGCCGGTGTGGCTAATATTGGGATGGATCGCAACTGGACTGGCCATATTTTTGGTCAAGCAAACTGGTATGCCTTTGGTCGGCTCGCCTGGAATCACCAATTATCGTCCCAGAAAATCGCTGCGGACTGGGCGAAAATGACCTTAACGACTGACCCTAAAGCCGTGCATAATATTGTATCAATAATGATGGGATCTCGTGAGACGATTGTAAATTACATGACGCCTTTAGGCCTGCATCACATCATGGGATCTGATCATCACTATGGTCCTGCGCCTTGGGTGGATAATCTTGGTCGCGCCGATTGGAACCCTGTGTATTACCACCGCGCAGATCAACAAGGCATCGGTTTAAATCGTACAGCTAGCGGCACCAATGCGGTGTCACAATATGCCAAACACTGGCGCGTCATCTTCTCCGATCCGAAGAAAACCCCTGAAAAATTGTTACTCTGGTTTCATCATTTACCTTGGGACTACAAGATGGCCTCGGGGGATACCCTGTGGAATGAATTAGTCAAACATTACTATCATGGTGTCGATGAAGTGATAGCTATGCAAAAAGAGTGGCTCGCCCTCAAAGGTCAAATAGACAACAACCAGTTCAATCAAGTTCGCATGGCGTTAGCCATTCAAGTCAAGGAGGCAAAATGGTGGCGAGATGCTTGTGTGCTCTATTTCCAAACATTTTCTCACCGTCCCTTACCAGAAGGCTTGAAAGCGCCAGAGAAAACACTTGAATACTATCAATCTTTGACCTTTCCTTATGCGCCAGGGCAAGGGTAATAACGCAAATAACGGGTCATCAATGAGCCGCGTCTGAACACGGCTCATACTGTTGGCCATAGGTTTATCACCCGCTCACCATGCATGCATACGGCTTAACGTGTATGCATGGTAGCTTGCTCGCCCTTCCTTCTCATAAAATGTATAACCATGCATTAAATATGACTAGCCATCATGTATCGTGGCCGTTATCCTAGCCCTGTTTCAACACACTGATCGCGATTCCCCTTGGAGTTTCACATGCACGAACTGAAAAAAGATATCACGTTATTTTCTGGGATCAGTCAGCTCGCCACCACATTACTCGGGACAGGATTGTTCATGGTTCCCGCAATTGCCGCGGGTATCACCGGCTCACTCACCTTATGGGCTTGGTGCCTGCTATTTATTGCCATATGCCCCATCGCACTGACGTTCGCGACATTAGGCAAACACTACCCCAATGCTGGTGGCACGGCCTATTTTGTGCGTATGGCGTTTAACAAACGCCTCGAAAATGCAGTGGCATGGCTCTTCATGAGTATCATGCCAGTAGGGATACCGCCCGCCATTGCCCTCGCGGGTGGCTTTTTGAAACCCATTTTACCCCATTTTTTAGCGCATGATTGGTGTGCACAACTGCTCACGGTCGCGCTACTTCTGCTCGTCAATTTAATGGGCAGTAAATCATCGGGACAGCTGCAGTCGCTGATCGCGTTATGTATCTTTGCCTTAATCGGCGGTTTTTTCTGGCAAGGCCATATTGGAATCAACGATTTAGTAATGCCAACGCTGCACATTCACGATGCGGTGCCGATCGGTCAAGCACTCGCAGTGATGTTTTGGTGCTTTGTTGGCATTGAAGCGTTCGCGCACATGGGGGAAGAATTTAAAAATCCACAACGCGACTTCCCTATTGCTATCTTAGCTGGCTGTTTCATTGCCGGATTTGTCTACTGGGCATGTACGGTCGTTATTTTAAAATTTAATTCCTATGGCAGCAGCCACTTTGATAACGGCTCCATTCCATGGCTAAGCGATCACTTATTCGGTTCAAGTATGGCCATAGTCATTAGTGTGATTGGCTTTTTTGCCTGCTTCGCCAGTATTAACCTGTATACGCAAAGTTTATCGCGGATGGTGTTATCACAAGCGCGGCAATATCGGCCTACAAGCGCTCTGGTTTCAGTGTCATCACGCGGGGTTCCGGTGCGCGCAACCTACGTGGTGTTCGGTGTGATTACCGCCTCTTGCATATTGGGCTTAATTTCCAACTTGGACCTATCATTCTTTCTAAAATTGGCAAACAGTGTGTTTGTGATGATTTACTTACTCGCCATGTTGGCGGCAACGCGATTGCTTACGGGCAAAGCTCGTCATCTTGCCTATGTTTCACTGCTGTTATGCACCTTAGTCTTTTTATGTTTAGGTTGGTCGATGCTGTATGCCGTGATCATTTTGATGGTATTTATGCGCCCGTGGCAACGTCATTCATTGAGCCAGTGTGCCAACCAATAAGCAGAGAGCTTGCCAGCATGTCAGTGAACATTCACGCAAGCTCACGCTCACAATATCCCACGTAAACGACGCCTTGCGAGGTTTAAAAACTCGGGACTAAATCCCCTATCGCTTGGGTACGTTCGGAAAAATGGCATAACTCTAAACGACCGTCATCGTG
>JBQGON010000155.1:0-8303 GCA_052087065.1 Vibrio sp.
GGTCTTGTTTGGAGGCATTGTGTTTTTTCTTGACTCTAACTTCTATTAATGGAAGTATCATTGTTATGTTATGTTATGTTATAACATAACAATATTGGAACGTATGTCTTATAAATTACTTAGCTCAACACTTGTTGCGGCAGCAGCTCTTACTGCTAGTACTTCCGCTTTTGCAACGCACTATCCTGTTACTATTGATAATTGCGGTCAGAAAAATACCTATGAGCATGCGCCTGAGCGCGTGGTCACCATCGGGCAGCACGAAACAGAACTGATGTTGGCTCTGGGCCTAAAAGATAAAATTGTTGGCACATCAGTTTGGTTTGGTCCTTTACCTAACGCGTATGCCAAGGATGAACCATCATTAAATCGCTTATCAGATAACGCTCCAAGCTTTGAAGCCGTTCTTGGTCAGAAACCTGATTTAGTCGAAGCTCAATACACGTATCATGTGGGGAAACAGGGTGAAGTAGCGACTCGTGGTCAGTTTGAAGACCTCGGTGTGCACACTTGGATTTCGCCGAGCGACTGTGTTGGTAAAGGCTTAATCGATAGTTCAAACAGTGATGGTGCGCGTAGCGTGCCTTTCAGCGTAGATTTGCTGTATCGAGAAATTACAGATTTGGCAAAAATCTTTAATGTTGAAGATCAAGGTAAAGCACTCAACGCCCAGTTAGCACAACGGATCGAAAAAGCACAGAAGGCGGCGAATAGCTCAGCCCTAAAGGCTAAAGATACCAAAGTCGTTTTCTGGTTCTCAAGTTCACGTTTAAAAGGAGATGCTTGGGTGGCGGGTAATTCTGGTGCTCCAGAGTGGATCGCTGATGCCCTTGGCCTTGATAACGTAGTGGATTCTAACCAAGAATGGCCTGCGGTAAGTTGGGAAACCATTGCTGCTGATAATCCTGATTATATTGTATTGGCTAAAATGGATCGCCGTTTATATCCAGCTGATGATATCAAAAAGAAAATAGCCTTCTTGAAAAACGATCCTGTGACTAAACAGATGACGGCGATTAAACAGAGTCACATCATTGTGGTGCCAGCAATGTCGCTTAACCCATCACTTCGTAATGTCGATGCAGTAGAACAGATTGGCCAAAAAATTGGTCAAATGAAATAAGGTATTTTCGTGGTTGTAAAATCGAAGTTTTTCACAGCGCTACTTATGACACTGAGCTTGCTCAGTGTCTTTGTTCTTATGGTCTTGGCTGCGCGAATCGGTGATGTTCCAGTATCCTTTTCTCACACTTGGATGGCCATTACGAATGGGTTGGGCTTTACGCATTATTCATTACCCGCTCTGGAGCAGGGAATCATTTGGCAATATCGAATGAGTCGTGCACTGATGGCTGCATGCAGTGGAGCTGGCATAGCATTATGCGGGGTGATCTTACAGGCTCTATTACGTAACTCCTTGGCAGAACCTTATCTTCTCGGAATTTCAGCTGGCGCATCTACTGGAGCGGTATTGGTGATGTTACTTGGCGTCGGAGGTGGAATCATCTCGGTTTCAGGTGGCGCGTTTCTGGGAGCGTGTGCTTCATTTTTGTTGATTATGTTACTGGCGCGTGGATTATCGTTTGAGCCTAGTCATATTATTCTCGCGGGTATTGCTGGAACGCAATTATTTAATGCATTAACAGCTTATTTGGTAAGTACCTCCGCCAATGCTGAGCAATCACGTAGCGTAATGTTCTGGCTACTCGGTAGTTTGAGCAGTGTTCGCTGGCCAGATGCGGTAATGGCATTGGTGATTGTGGTTCCTGTCTTTTTGTTATTGCTCGCTTTTGCACGACGTTTAGATACTTTATCGTTAGGTGAAGATATTGCCCGCACATTAGGGACTAATGTGACATTACTGCGCGTCGTGCTATTGATGATTACCGCATTAATTACAGCGGTTATGGTCAGCACCATTGGTGCTGTTGGGTTTATCGGTTTGGTTATCCCGCACATTGCTCGTTTTATCGTTGGTCATCAGCACCTTAAACTGCTTCCTGCTGCGGCTCTTATTGGTGCCCAGTTTATGATTTTGGCCGATATCACCTCACGAGTTTTAGTGTCACATCAGGTATTGCCTATTGGTGTGGTAACCGCACTGGTGGGTTCTCCGGTATTTGCTTTTATTCTCTATCGTAGCCGAGGAAAAGTGGCATGAGGATTGATGGTGAACATTTAACCATTTCTCGTGAAGGGAACACTATACTGCATGATGTGCCATTTCACCTTGATTCTGGCCGTAAGTTGGCACTTATCGGACCAAATGGCTCAGGGAAATCGACATTATTGCGTACCTTAGCGGGGCTAGAGAAAGAGGCAGTATCGCATCTAGTGCTTGGTGAAGAGCGGGTGTGCGATCTGTCTAAACATCAAATGGCCACTCGAGTCGCGCTGGTGGCGCAACATTCTCAGCTGGATATGGATTTAACCGTTGAAGCATTAGTGAGGCTAGGGCGCACACCTTACCGAGGTCTGTTTTCTTCTTGGTCTCAAAAAGACACAGAAGCGGTAGAACAGGCCTTAAGACAGACTCAATTAACTGAGTTACGTCATCATCATTGGCATCAACTTTCCGGCGGCTTACAGCAACGTTGTCAGATTGCCAGAGCACTCGCGCAGCAGCCCGATATCTTATTGTTGGACGAACCTACCAACCATCTCGATATTCAATATCAGTTAGAGTTAATGTGCTTGATTGAATCATTACCTATGACCGCTGTTGTTTCATTGCACGATCTTAACCTTGCCATGAATTACTGCACGGATGTTTTGCTGTTGAATCATGGCAAAGTTGTAGCGTGTGGTCATCCGTTGGATGTTATTACTGAGCAGAGAATCGCTCAGGTCTATGGTGTGAAATCGAGTATTTGCCACCAAAGTGATGGTGATGTTCATATCGCCTTTCAAAGGCGACAAAAATAAGGCGACAAAAATAAGACACCCATATTATATATTATGAAAACAGTCGAATAATTATCTTAACGTTTAGCACGGCGTGATGCTCAAATTTGTCGTTCACATCTATTTTGAGTGATGAATAAGCGTTTTTGCTCGTTTTTTGCTGTACTCAAGGTGAGCGAAGGCATCCCAATTAATATAGGCTGTGGGAAGTGACAAAGTGAATGATTTGGCTAAGCCAGTAATTTTTTCGTTTTGGTGATTTTCGGTCGGCGTTGATAATGGCTATGCTGATAATAGTGGGTCAAGTTGGTTTCTGTTCCCACTGCAATGTGGGTATGTTGTTCAAATTCGGCGCTCAGCGTGAGCCAGCTCTCAGAGGGAATATTAAGGCGCTGGAGTATTGGTGTTAATGAGATATCGATGTGGGCGGGCTTATCATCACGAATGATTCGTCCGGTTAAATCGACGAGTTCGATATAGTCGTTGAGTGAGTAAGGGAGGCCTTTGGGCTGATTGTGTTTTGGATTGCCGACAAACGGTGCAAGATGCTGGGGCTGCTTGTGGTGTAACGCCATGGAGATGCGTTGCTTAATGCTGGTATAAGCGGAAGTTTCTGGTGTGTCATCGATATTGGCTCGAATAGGATTAAGGTCCACGTAGGCCATGCAAGCCATGAGTGCGGCGTCATCGAGCAACGCTTGAGATTTAAAGCGATCTTCCCAGAAACGGCCAGTGCAATTATCTTCTTGATTGGCAAGCCTTGCGATGGGCTCGTTCAGCTCACGCATAAACCAGCTGATGTCCATTAGCCGTTGGCGATAGGCCTCAATGGTAGAGTCTAGTAAAGGCTGTAAATGTTCGGGGACAGTTCCTTCCTGCTCATATTGCTGAGTGACGAGTGTGCCTTTATGCAGTTGATGCCAACGAGTGACAATGTCCATCGCTGACCAATGTTTGGCCGCCTCTTCATCAATAAAAAGCACCACATGAGTATGATTACTCATCACCGCATAGGCACACACTTGGATAGCGAAGACTTGGGTTAAAAACAGTAATCGTTTCTCAACCCAGCCGCGCCGGTGTTCGTAGTTTTGCCCGGTAACAGCATCATCACCACATAAGAAAGCGCGGCGCACACAGCGAGACACGCAGTGATAATAGGGCGTATCGCCTAAGCTAATTTGTTGGCTTCGTGATTTGGGCATAGTCAGCTCTCTACGCTTTTGTAACGACATATAACAACCATATGTATGATGCTGGGTGTTTGTACAGTTATGGGCATAATCATCATGGGTGTCTTGTTTTGTTTTTGGAATACGAATGGCCGGAATTGAAGTGCATGGGCATCATGGTCAACGTAAGGCAAGAAAGCGAGCACGCTTCAGAGAAAGAGGTATCGGTCCGCTACTACATTAGCTTGAAAAAATTGAGTGCAGAAGAGCTGCATAATGCGAGCAAAAGTCATTGGTTAGTCGAGTCAATGCACTGGCAATTAGACATGGGCTTTAGAGAAGATAAATGCCGCATCAGAGTGGATGATCGAGCAGAGGAACTATCGAGAATTCGTCAAGCTTGTTTTAACTTATTGAAGCAAGAAACTAGTGCGAAAGGTGGCATCCAGCGTAAGCGAATGCGCTGCGCGATGGATGAAAACTACTTAAGTAAGGTGCTCGGAAGCCTTGAATGACGGGGACGTTCATGCGTTTTCCGTGGATAATCGGACGTTTTTCAATGAGGGCTAAGATAAGCGCTTCGATTTTTTCTATCTGTTTTTTGAAGGCCTTAATCATGGGATTGATGGTGGAATGAAGCGTTTTAGGGAGTTGTTGTAGTCGGTTTTTCTCCATGGTTTGCATGGTTTGCATGGTTAATATTTGATGGCGACGTGCGACTAAGTGGCATAATTATCATGGGTGTCTTGTTTGTTTTTCCCACATTGTACCGTCTAGTAGCATTGAATTGAGAATAACAATTATCTTTCTTACACACTCAATAATGGCTACTTTTTTTCAGTTTTCCAGCCTCTAGGAGTCGTTGATAGGTAGACTTAAAAACGAGGTTGGACTGCAAACGGACATCATTACCATCTACAAAATGGTACGAACTTGAGCTTGCCGCCATGGATAATTCGTGGCGGCCACTTTCTCGATTAATGGGCGCAACTCCAATTCGCAACGCGTGACAATTAGAGTTTACAGTGAGTTGCTCACTACTTTATCGGGCATCATGTTTAATGGAGTAATACGTTGATTTCAGGATTAAACCATATCACTCTAGCAGTGAGCGACTTGCAGCGTTCCCTTCAGTTTTATATCGAGATTTTGGGTTTTACTGGCCATGTAAAATGGGATAAGGGGGCATACATTTCTATCGGAGGTGTGTGGTTCTGTTTATCGTGTGAATTACCCTGTGCAAAAACTGATTATACGCATATCGCCTTCGATATAGCGTCCGACGATTTTGAGCGCTTTTCGTCACGTGTCACTTCTTTTGGTGTCGAAGTTTGGAAAAAGAATATAAGTGAAGGGTCGTCATTGTATATTTTGGATCCTGATGGGCACAAATTGGAAATCCATGTTGGCTCGTTAAAAAGTCGGCTTGAGGATCTTAAAAGCAAACCCTACAGTGGACTGGTTTGGCTTTAAACATAATCAACGAGTGTCAAAAAAATAAGCCATCCATATTGTATTATTATCACGATTACGTGGCACTGTAGCCAGGTTTTTGGTGGTTATTGACTCGCATGGTACGAAAAAATATAAGTCATTTATGAGGGGCTTGGTAGTACTCAGATAGGCACTCTGGGAGAACCTAACCAAGACAGCAGTTCCTCTGCGCCAACGGCACAGAGGAGACTGAAAACTCAACGGTTTTCAGAGGTTATTTTCAAGATATTCGCGGATCGCTAGATCATTGAAAACACAATTGTGGTTGCCACCAAAACCGACTTCGATAGAGAAAACACCATCAGCAATGCTCATATTTTTGTTTTCTTCTGCGCTGTCAGTCAGATTTTTAATCTGCAGGGTTTTAATCTGAGCGATGATCTCTTCTTTGGCATCTGGATCGGCTGCCAATGTCTGGAAAGCTGATCTGACACGGTGCAAGGCGTAAGTTGGTATAAATTTAATCTCGTCGGCACTTGTGAAGCTGTCCCAGTCGAAGTTCACATCAATGTCTGCTGCCAGAGCCTGTTTAACGTCGTTTTTAAACTCGACTACGTGCTCTTCTTCGATAGCGCGCATCAATTTCTTTTCTTGTAAACCCATAGCGTACGTCTCTCGTCATTGGCCTATTAAGCCTGATTATCAATTATGTCGATCTCTCTCGTGAGAGCGGATGCCGAATTAAAAGCCTAAAGAACATATCGGTTACTTAATGAAGACGCTAGGAACAAACCATATTTTAACCAATTATTGTAGCGTGTATCGCATATTGTAATATTAACCACTAAATCAATGTGGCATCATGCATTTAAACGGGTAGGTCTTGCATTTTGCCTGCTTACTAAGGATTGGCTTTTATCTTATTCACCGTAACTCGAGTGGGTAAAAATAACTAAGTTTATGATTTAATTGAGGGTAGAGCACGCTTGGGCCTTGTTTCATGCCACTGCTAGAGGGCGTTATAAAGAGATTATGCAATTAGAAATAGATGACTACTACCTTCGTTCTTTGGATGTAGAAGATGCTGACACATTTTACAGTTGGTCGAGAGATCGCGAAGTGACACTGTATAGTCTTTCAGCGTACGCGTATCCACAGTCAAAAACGGATATAGAAAAGTGGCTTTTGTCCATCAATTCAAGCGCAAAAAATGTGTCGTTTGGAATATGCAATAAAGATAACGACCAGCTAATTGGTTATGCTGGCTTATCATCGATTAGCACGCTAAATCGGAGTGGTGAATACTTTATTCTAATTGGCGAAAAAGAATACTGGGGCAAAGGGATTGGTACGTCTATTACCAAAGTTGTCACAGACTACGCGATTAGGACACTGGGTTTACACAGAGTACAGTTGACAGCCTGCTCTCTCAACCAAGCAGCCATCAAAGCGTATTGCAAAGCAGGTTATCAGCACGAAGGCGTGATGCGCCAGTCGGGTTTTCGCAACGGTGAGTTCGTTGATAAGGTATTAATGTCTGTTTTGTCTACAGAGTGGGCAGCGATGTAACCATCGCGTATTATTGTTCTTTGCTTTGATATGGGTGATTACTTACTCGGCATGATAGATAAAAAGTGGTGCCAATTTGGCACCACTTTTTCTTTTAGGCTTGAGTTGCTTTATTGATACGCGTGGCGGCGTAAGCATGAATAAGCAGTAAGAGAGTAATAAATCCGGCAATCACTAATAAACCCGCTTTGAGCGCCGCAAGGTGGTAATCATTGTCGCTTGCCAAGTTTTGAATATAAAACGCGGCGCACAGCGCTGTGCCCAGGGCAATCGAAGTTTGTTGAATCGTAGTCATGAATGCACTTCCTACACCGGCAAATTGGGCGGGCATGTCTGATAAACCAATGCGTAGTGAGCTATTCACGCCAAATGCATTGCCGACACCGATTAACAGCATGGGCGCTAGCATAGTCAGCGGTGTAAGGTTATCGCTATTGGCCGACATTAAATAATACAACGCCACATAACCAATGAGATTGAGCACACAGCCGCAGGCGATAATGCCGGTATAACCAAACCGCGTCATACGTTTGACCAGTTTGCCCACATATAATGATCCCATAAAGTAGGCAGCACCGAGGCCAATGAAGGCGTTGCCTGAATCAAAAGAAGACAGATGAAAGCCCGATTGCAATGTGAGGGCAACAACGAACATAAAGCCACCGTATGACGCGGTTTGCAGCATTAAGCTTGCACAACCAAGAATCACCTTCGGGCGTGTTAACAAAGTGGGAGGCATTAACGGCGTTTCTCCGCGCGATTCTTTACGTCCTTCAATGCGCCACAACATCATCATTAATGGTACACATACCGCGAGCATCGCCCAAATCCATGTGTTCCAGTTGTATTCAGGACCTGCCGAAATCGACGTCAGAACCAGCGTGACAATCACGCCCAATAGCGCTGTTCCTGGCCAATCTATTGAAGGGCCTGAGGCTTCTTTGGTTTCGGGAATGTAGCGTTGTCCCCAATATAAGATGGCGGCGCAAATCGGTAGGTTGATATAAAAAACACTGCGCCAGCCTAGGCCGAAAAGATCCGCTGATACCAGCCAACCGCCGAGAATTTGCCCGATGATAAAGGATAAGCCGCCGACCGAGCCGTAAATACCGATCGCTTTAGAGTGACGCTCGCCATGCAAGGTGACATGAATGGTGGCCAAGATTTGTGGCATCAATAGGGCCGCCGACATGCCTTGCAGAATACGCGCGCCGATCAGGGTAT
>JBQGON010000156.1:0-8226 GCA_052087065.1 Vibrio sp.
CGACTAGAATCATTGTTACTATAGGCTAATTTCGACATCCAATCCGAGTTCCCTTTATAACCTGACGCTTTGATATAGGTTTGCAGGCCTGATGATTGACTGACCATATGATCGTCACGTCGATTGGGTAAATCACGCTCGCTATCATAAGGGCTATAAATGATTTGCCCTTCTAAGGTCAAGTCATCACGATAATCGTAAACCGCTTTGACAAGAAAGTTCTGATTGGTATCGCCGTTATCATATTTGTCGCCGCCATATTCGCTTCCTTTTTGATAATCAACAGAGGATTCAGAATAGGAATACGACAGCATAGTACGTAATTTTTCCGTCACAGGAATATCAAACGTTACCGAAGAGTTGGACTTACTAAAGTTGGCTGGGTCCTCAAGATCTTTTTCATCATCAGGATCATCAAACTGGGGTTTGTGATAACGCACCATGCTATCATTTTGAAATTCTGTACTGAATTTAAACCCAAATTCACGCTTGGGTTGTCTCACTTCATAGTTCACCACCCCACCACTGAATTCACCATAACGCGCCGAAATATTAGAATCATAGACTTCAACCGAACCGAGTAAATCAGGGTTTACATACAAAGTTTGGCTGGTTTGCCCATAAATGCCGTTCTCGTCATTTTCTGAAGTCGGTTGATAGACATCGTGCAACGAATTCATAGAAATTCCATCAATTTGTACATTGTTCCCATAAATGGGCCCACCTGAAATCGTGAAATCTTTGGGACGAATCGATTGTATATCGCGTTTACCCGCCGCTTGCTGCGAAGACTTATCCAATTGTACTCCCGGCATACGACGCAGTAATTCTGTCGTATCTGTACCACCAGTACGACTATTGTTAATACTTTCTTCGCTGATAATGGCTAAACCTGAATCAACAGGGTCATAGCTATCATATAAAGGGGCAGATTTAGCGGAATTCTGAGCTTGACCTTCTTCAACGATTTCCATATCACCAAGATCAACGACATCTTCAGCCGCATAACTCATTGGTGCATTAGCCATCATCAAAGCCGCTAGATAAGTGACTTTCATTATATAACCTACTGCAATTAAAAATTATTTTGTATTTGCCAAGATAATACATTAGTATTATTCGCCATTACAAGTACTAATGATAATTGTTATCATTAGTGTTATTATTAAATATTTGCTAGCTATATAGAGAAGTTTATGCGTTGCTTTACGCTCATCATCGCGTTAATGACTTTTTGTCATTTGACGAACGCGACTCCATTAGAATGGAGTCCAAAAGTTCACCATGGCCAGCTAGATAATGGCCTTAAGTATGTGGTCTACCCTAGTCCAAAACCCAGTGATCCATTTAATTTACGATTGATTATTAATGTCGGCTCAGTGGACGATCCCGATGGTCAAAAAGGAATAGCGCACATTGTCGAACACATGGTATTTCGCGCAAACCAGCAACACCAATCCGACATTCATCATTACCTAGATACCATTGGCTGGGAAACAGGTAAACAAGTTAACGCCCATACGCGGCAAACCGATACTCAATTTATGATTCGAACGCGCCCCAATGATTCGCTCGATCTCAACCAGTCTATTGCTTTGTTAAGTGATATGGCATTTAGCGCGCGTATTTTAAGTAAAGAATGGGCTGTTGAGCGCCAAGTGATCTTACAAGAAAAGCGTTTAACGGGCGGTGTTGGGCGCCGCATTAGTGAGGAGAGAAAACGTATTGTTCGCAATGGTTCTCGCTATGTAGACAGACCGACTATCGGCTATACCGCAGATATCAATGCGATTACGGCGAAGGAAATTCGCGCCTTTTATCACCGATATTATGTACCAGGAAACATGACCATTGTTGCCAGTGGCGCTATCGACCCGCAGATCTTTGGCAAATCCCTAAAAGAACACTTTGGACAGCAATCCGCTAAAGCCGTCCCTGAGCGACCTTATGTCGACCTGCCTTTGCACAGCCATTTAAAAATTGGTCAGGTCCAAGATGACCAAGGCAGTACCTCTGCCGTCGTTTATGGTTTCCGCAGTGCGTTACTGACAAAAAATACCCAGGCGGGCGAATTCCAGCGTTTACAACATTACTTTTTACGTAAGCTTCTTCCCCCTTTACTACGTGGCAGTAGCCAAACATTTTATGGTAATGAGACTTCCGAGAATAAACCATCTGGCAACGATAACTTGTCTGTACATTTACGCTTAAAGTCGCCGACTAATAACCGGATACTGTTCGCTCTTTATGCGAAAACCGATCAACATAAGCACGGTTTGTACGCTGTATTACAAGAAATAGAACGACTAAAACAACACGGCATAACACAACAACAGCTCGATAGTCGCAAACAAAAGGCACGAGAGGTTGTCATACGTAACCGACTTCTCATTGCCAAACGCGATTATGCGAAATGGGATGACAAAATCACATCTGTGGTGTTGCAAGGAAGCGTAGAGCAAGATTACGCGCAAAAATCACAACGTTTATTACGCTGGATTGATGGCATGACCGTCGACAGTTTAAATCAACGTTTACGTGAATTACTGTCGACACGCGACCAATTTCTATACTACCAAATCGCGGGCGGCGAACAGAGAACACTGCCGACGCCGCAACAGGTCAAACACCTACAAGCTACATTTGCTAATCAAGTATTCGCGGCGGCTCAACCTAAATATTCACAATATCAGCAAAAAAAATCTCAGCCTGATGTGAATATCGACTGGCCTGCCCTGCCAAAGCCACCCGCCCATATAGTAAGTCAGGCACGTCAATACCAACACACTATTACCCGTTGGCAACTCAATAACGGTGACACTGTCACATGGTTAAAGCAAGCGACACCACGTAATATGGTCTATGTTAAAGCGCTATCAAATGCTGGCTACCAAAATATGCAACAACCAATTTGGTTATCGCAGGTGGCACATCAAATCTGGTCGCAATCGGATTTGGCTTTTGCTTCCAATAAAGACGTACAACGTTTTCAGCGTGAGCAGGAGGTGCAATGGCACTGGAGCCAAAATGCCCAAAACCTTGATGGTTCTGCCACCATTCACCCACAAGATTTGACGCAACTGATGCAGATCTATCATAGCCAGCAAACGCAGTGGCGGTTTGATCCGCGCGGCGTTAAAGCAATGAAAGCCGCGCTACTCAAAGAGTCGACACAACCCTCTAAGCCGCAACAAGAGCGGGATGGTCTTTTAGGTATCCCTGCTGACACGCACATTACACCGAAGGCGCTTAACCAGACGTCGTTAGCGGCATTTAAACAAGCAGCGAATGCGCTTCAGCAGCAACCAGTTAATCTGTTCATTGTCGGAGAGCTACCCGAGAATCGCATCAAAAATATCATATTGCCAACGTTGGCGAGCATTCAACGTCATGACACCTTAGTGCCACGCTCGCTCTCTCTTCCAGCAGGTCAACATCGCTTAACTCAGAAAACCTATTCTGATGACATGGCGACCATAACGATCAAAAGCGATGCACCTATGATATGGAGCCCTGAAAAAAGCTTTGTACTATCGACGCTAAACCCGATGATAAAGAAAGCCTTGAAAAATGAACTGCGCATTCGGCTCGGAGGAATTTATCGCACACGCTACGAGATGAGCTTGGATAAAGACAATCGCGTCCGTTCACAGATTACGTTAACCACCGCGCCAGAGCGCGTGGAAGAAATGATCGCAGCCTATCACCGTGTGATGAAGCAACTCACTACACAGTTATCACAAGAAAACTTACCACGTCTGCGCCGCAAGATTGCTGATATTGAAGCAATAAAAATGGCCAATCCAGCGACGTTAATACACCGCTTGTCACTGAGTTATCAACGTTATCAAACGCCGCATTACTTGGAATCTTTACCTATGTTAGAGCACTCTGTGACTCACAAAACACTCAGTAATATGGTTGAGTCACTATTACCGTTTAAAAATGAAGCCATCGTCATTCGATTACCACAAGGAAGCACTCTGTAATGTTTCATAGTTTCTTTTTAAACCGCCAATGGGCGCTATGGTCATGGTTTGGTAGCGCCATTATTTTATTCGCCACATGGTATAAAGTGCAGCTAGACGTGCAGATTAACACTTGGTTTGGCGATTTTTATAATAGCATTCAAACAGCATTAACTAAGCCTGGACAAGTAACGGCCAACGATCTTTTTGAACATTTAACCACGTTCGCACAAATCTCGATGATATTCATTGTGATTGCAGTATGCCTCGAATTTTTTATGCGTCATTACGTCTTTCGTTGGCGTACCGCAATGCATGGCTTTTATACCCAACATTGGGATAAGTTACGTCATATAGAGGGCGCATCACAGCGAGTACAAGAAGATACCATGCGCTTTGCACAAATTGTCGAACGCTTAGGGGTCTCTTTTTTACGCTCGATCATGACGCTTATTGCGTTTCAACCTCTTCTTTGGGAGCTAAGTAAACACGTCAAAACCGTCCCTTATTTTGGCGCAGTCGATCATGCGCTGGTTTTCGTTGCGTTACTGTCAGCGATTTTTGGCACCGCGTTACTCGCTTTAGTGGGGATAAAACTTCCTGGGCTTGAGTTTAATAATCAAAAAGCCGAAGCCGCACTACGCAAAGAGTTGGTGCTCGGAGAAGACGATGCCAATAAAGCATCACCGATGACCTTAAAAGGGTTATTCCAGCAAGTTCGCCATAATTACGTCAGCATGTATCGTCATTATTTCTATTTTGATTTTTTCAAAATTACCTATTTACAATTCGCCTCAATTGTTCCGTACGTCGTATTAACTCCCACTATTATTGCAGGGCTCATCACGTTCGGCACTATGAAACAAATTATTCGTGCATTCAGTAAGGTAGAGAGCTCGTTGCACTATTTGGTGTTCAGTTGGTCATCCATCGTTGAGCTAATTTCGGTCTACAAGCGCTTGCGCGCATTTGAACATTCCATTGAACAATTCGATACCACCGCTAAGGATGTGAACTATGCAGGATGATATCTGGGTCATACTAACCGGAGTACCATTGGCATTGAGCTCTATCATTGCTCTCGCCCTTATTTTCGATCGCTTTGCTTTCATCATTGGTAAACGTGGTTTAGGTAAAACCGCCAACCAAGCGATTTTTGTCGCGTTACATAAACATAAAATTCAAGAAGCGCTCGATATTTTACAACACGCCGATACGGGCTATCGCTATGTCGTCGCGGAGTTAATTGAACACCGTAAAAGTGACAAAGAAATGCGTGATGAAGCGATTAAAATTATGCTCGTACGGTACTCTAATCAACTGCGTCGTCGTTTATCAGGATTGACAACCATTGCCTCTTTAGCCCCTATGTTGGGCTTGTTAGGTACCATTATTGGCTTGATGCGTTCATTTAGAGACATTGGACTGAGTCATGGCCCCGTTGAGCCTTCGATTGTCGCCGACGGATTATGGCAAGCGTTATCGACCACGGCTATCGGTATGATTATCGCCGTCGTGTGTGTCATGTTTCACGCTTTATTACGTTCACGTATCCGTCGTCACTTAGCAGAAGCGGCCGATGTATTAAATCACTTCTCACATTGCATTCAACTGGAAGAGACGCCCCATGATTGATATCAATGAGTTAGAGGACGAAGAGCCGACGGCCAATGATGGCATGACCGCCATGATTGATGTCATCTTTGTGCTGATTGCATTTATGATGCTGATGATCAACGTGCCAATGGCATCGATGAAAGTCGATCTCCCGCAGGCCTCTGAGCAGCCGAGTGTTCATACCGTTGATCATACTGTTATCAACATCACATTATTGACCAATGATACGCATTGGTACTTAGAGGATGAACCGCTTGCGGATCGTAAGGCATTAATGCGTAAGCTGCGTCTCAAGAAAGACACTCACCCTTCTGGGCTGAGCGTCGTCGTTCATAGTGACCGTAGGGTCGCAATGGAGCGCATTGTGATGTTGTTTTCTGCCATTAAATCGGTCGGCATGAATGTTACCCACATCGCATTAGATCGACCAGGAAATCAATAAACGTATGTTTATGCCTTCATTACGACTGACGGTCTGTGTCTTAGTGTCTGTTGCTTTACACGGTGTTATCTGGATGCTTTGGAGTCTACCAGAACAAGATCCAGTTCTGGCACTTAACGACGATCACCTTGCGATTAGCGTGGGTATGCAAGCGGCATTAGCTGGTGCAGTTGCTCAATCGCAGCAAACACCGCAGACCGCAACCCACGCTTTAACACAACCGAAACCACAAAAAACGCCGCTGGTTAAGCAGCCAGTTGCGGCTCAAGCGAAAAAAGTCGCGGCTAACACGACCGACTCAGTCCCGACCAAGCAAAAGATTACTCCAGTTAAACCGGTCAAGACAGTCACGACTCCACCAGCGAAGAAACAAGCAATGCAACACGCGAAAAAAATGGTGAAACCATTAACCAAACAACACAAGCCTAAAAAGGTGGTCGAAAAAACCATTAAAACCGTATCCAAGCAAAAATCACAGCCCGCCCAGCAATCACAAACAGCAGGGAAAGCGGGGAAAAATGGCTCCAGTCAAAATAAGCGACGTGTCCAGGAGACCGGAACAGGTGACCGAGCCGCCAGTGCCAGTAATAGCAATCGGTTTGATTTTGCAGTACGTCAACATTTGCTCAAACATAAAAAGACGCCACACATACTCAACCCTCGCCGTAAACGCGGCACGGTCACGCTACAGTTTATGATCGATCGTCAAGGGCATATTCTCGACTATAAAGTGAAGAAAAGTGCCCATGTGCGCGCGTTCGACAAAGCCGCACTTCGCTTACTGAAAAAGGCCGACCCCTTCCCTACACCGCCAAGTGATATACGTTGGCAAACTCGTCGCTACAGAATGGATATTGACTATCGTATTCAATAGTCAGAACGAATAGAAACAGGGAGTCAGTGGTTTCCTGTTTCTATTGCCGTCAGCGAGATTACATCAAGCGATTTCACATCAAGTTAAGGCTAACCCAAGATTATGCTGCGCGATGACGTACTAAGACACCAGCTCAATCTGACTGCCCAAACGGGACGATTGAATATCCAAACGCAGTGGGATCTGCTCTTTCAATTCACTCACATGAGAAATAATCCCAATGGTTCGCCCACCCTGCTGTAAATCCACTAAGGTTTGAATCGCTAAATCGAGCGACTCAGGATCAAGACTGCCAAACCCTTCATCAATAAACAGTGTATCTAAGCGTACGCCGCCACTGTATGATTGCACGACATCAGAGACCCCTAGCGCCAACGATAGCGCAGCCATAAATGACTCACCGCCCGATAAGGTCGCCACATCACGCCATTTGCTGGTGTAACCATCTTCAACCATCAAATCCAATCCTGAGCCCGCATTGCCTTTGGCTCGCTCTTGCTTACGCTTTAATAAATAGCGGCCACGACTCATAATTTGCAAGCGCTGTGATGCTTGAATCAACACATCATCGAGCAAAACGCCAAGTACAAAGCGATGCAGACTGACCTTCGCTCCAGTACGTCCATTAGCAATATCACTGAGTGTTCCGTATACCTGATATTTAGCTTCTAGTGCTTGATTGCGAGCATATAAGTCGGCTAACTTGGCCTTCACTTGTTGCAAGTTATCCATCCGCGAAGAATGCTGCGTCACTTGATTGAAAGCCGTATTCACGTCAATTTGGCGTAAATTTAACGTCTCTTCAAGTGGTCGTATATCGGGCACGCTTTGCTCTGCGAGCTGGGTATGCAAGCTGTCTATTTGCCCAGTTAAACGGGCAAACTGACCATCAAACGCTTGGATTTCGTGGGCTAATGCACTACGAACATCATGGGGCAAGCGGGCTTGTTGATAAGCCGCCTCATCAACAAATGGACTCTGCGCCAGTGCGGTTATCCACGCTTGATGCGTGGTCTCTAATGATTTTTGCCATTGTTTCCACTGTTTAGCGGCGGATTCAATCGATGCATTGGTCGCTGCCACCGTCGATTTTGCTTGGTTCAAGCGCTGCTCTGCGATCTGCAACTGAGTGGTTAAACTTTTAATCAGTTGCTCTACGTCTTGTTTGCGGGTCAAGATTTTTTCTAGCGTATTCCAATCCGGATGCAACGACGCTTGTAAGCGGTTAACTTCGGTTTCCAACTGAGTATAACGCTGCTGCGCTTTTTCCGTTTCCTGATTGAGTTGCTGTGCGTGCTGTTTATGCTGAGCAAGGCTTTGCTCTG
>JBQGON010000157.1:0-8182 GCA_052087065.1 Vibrio sp.
GTTTGCCTATATTGAAGATGGGACGGTATTGGGGTCGTATTACATTAAGCCCAATGCAATGGGCCAAGCAAGCATATATGTAATTGCGGTTATATGGTGTCACATGAAGCCAGAGGTAAAGGAATTGCTCGTATGATGTGTGAGCACTCTCAGGCAGTGGCGCGTGAACTGGGCTTCGAGGCCATGCAATTTAATAGTGTGGTTTCGACCAATGATAGCGCCGTCAGGCTATGGAAAAAGCTAGGCTTTGCGATTGTCGGTACCATTCCCAAGGCATACCGACATGCCGAATTGGGGTTAGTGGATAGCTACGTGATGTACAAATGGTTGCGTGATGAGTAGAAAAGTGTAGGCGCGGGTCAATGTTGTTTGGGGGGTATTTTTCTCACCTCCCCGAAATTATCGACGGGAAGTGAGAATGGTCAGATTACCGCCCGATGAAGACGACGACTTTGTCATGGTCGAGCGTTCTTGAGAATGCATAGCCGTGCTTTTGTGGCAGCATGGTATGGATACCTGCACCAACTGCTGGGTGCTGGTGCCTAAATTGTCCCAGTTTTCGCCAAAAAGAGAGCAGTTCCTCTCGTTTCGCATCGAGCGTCCAGATCATGTCTGAGCGAGTCCCTTGATGAAAATCATCACCGTAAGGGCCAAGGTCACGCGCTATTTCATCGCCATAGTAAACTTGAATTGCACCAGGGGTCAGTAGTAACGCACTGGCGGCGCCTTTTTGCATTGCAAACGAACGAAATCGTGCGAAAAACAGTTCGGTATCGTGGGAGGAGATATAGCTAACAGGGTTTAAATTTGGATTCTGTTGCATACTGTCTGCATAATATTGATAGGTACTGTCCATTTCTTTCAAACAAGCAGCACCTTTATCTATTTGTTTTTGCAGGTCAAAATTGAGTAGTGCATCGAACCCATTGTGATAATCAGGGCTTTGATAGGCGCCTAACCCCCAGACTTCTCCCATCATCCAAAAAGGTTGTCCAGTTTGATGATTGCGCCGTCGCCACTCGGTTAATTTTTGGCTTGCGTTGAATTTTAAGCGGCGCCATACATCGCCCTCAACGTGTTTAACAGTATCGACACGATACCCATCAATACCAAAACGTTTCACCCAGTCGCTTTGCCATTCAATCAGATAATCCGCTACGCGATACCCTTTACGTGAGATGACCTTGGTATGACGGTTTCTGAGTAGCCATTGTGGTGGTATTACTGATTTTTGTGATTCCGTCAAAAAATCTGGGAGGCCAGCGACCGAGAGAGTGGTATTACTGCTTCCCGGTTTAGGGTAACCAGGGAGATTGGCTCTTACCCAATTTTCGCCCCACCAATCATGCCAATGCCTACTTTGATAGCGAATTTGTTGATGATAACTATGCCAATTTTGCTCGGCTTTCGGGTGCCAGTCTGACCATTGCTGAGGCCACGTCTTGAGCGACGTCACTACATTAATATGGTCTTGCTGTATATCCGCTAATGTTGCGTAACCCGGATGGTTAATGACGATATCCAGAAGGATTTTTAGACCTCTTTTATGCGCTTTTGAAACCAATTCCTTAAGATCACTCTCTTGCCCGAAGTTTGCATCGATTTTGGTGAAATCTCGAGCCCAATAGCCGTGGTACGCATAAAACGGAAATCTTCCTTTTTCTCCGCCACCAATAAAACCGTGCACTTGTTCAACAATGGGGGATACCCAAATAGCATCAGTGCCGAGGCTTTGAATGTAATCCAGTTTGTTTATGAGTCCACGTAAATCGCCGCCATGAAATGTTCCAATCTCCTGCTGTCCATCTTTATGTCTGCCATAGCTCTCATCGTTATGAGGATTACCGTTATTGAAGCGATCGAGCATCACGAAATAGAGGTTGGCGTTTCGCCAATTCAATGGCTGTTTTGTTGGGGCGTTTGGGGTGGGATCTATCTTGGCTCTTTCTAACAACAGTAAACCATTATCTTTGTCATTAGGTTTGATGGATATGGTGCCGTTTCTTACCGTCACGATTTGCTGGCTTAGCACCTCTCTTAATTGCTCGCCATCAGCAAAGGCGGCTATGTCATGCGCGTTATTTAAATCAATGGTGACTCGCCCATCAGCGTTTTCATGGTGGTGGGCGCGAGGGCAGAGCACATTTGGAAGAGGGCGAACAAACTTTTTGCTTGCAGAGTCCTTGAGTTGGCGCTTCACGAGAATGGTATGCGCAATATTGTCGTAGCTAAAAACATACTCTCCGGGAAAACGGATGGGGAGTTGCATTTGATTGGGAACTGAGCAATTAAGAGCTATGGGACGATTGAAAAACAGTCTTTTGGATGGTTGAACTTGGCAGTGGCCGCCAATATCACTAATGGTGAGTTGATAGTCGGCTTTGGTTAAAGGGATAATAATAGGCCCTTGATTGCTGAGCATGTAGTCCTTGCTGTTTGTCGCGGTCGCGAGTGTTAATGTGGCGGCGTGCACTGACCACGTACAGGCAATGAATATAAGAGTGAGTGATGCTTTCATAGTATCGTATCCATGATTTGCCAATAGTCTTCTATGTGAAACAATTCCTAGTACGTGATCATTCAGGCAGGCTGTGCTGATTGATCGCATCAATGAATACGCGCTGTGAATTGGGAATATCCAGAGATTTTGCTTCGTCAAGTAACGCAAGAGCTTTAGCTATATTGTTGGCTTTGACCGCTTGACGTATTGCTTGGTGATAGAAGCGTACGCTCTCTTCTTGGGGGTGGCGCTCATGTTTTCTTGTCTGACTAGATGAGAGGCTCGTTTTCTGTTGCGTGTTTTTCAAATGAGGCTGACGCCATGGCGTTTGCCTCACGGATTGTGTGTCGACGGTTATATCGAGATCGCCTTGGGTTGAGTAGCGATAGCTTAGCTCCGATACGAGCGGTAAGGGGGTTCCAGTTTTCATTGCACGGAGTTTAGCCGGGTGAGGGAGCGAAACGGTATTGCCAATGAGCGATGTATCACCGTAAATCACCATATAAGGGGTCTCTTCTGCGTTAACTGGAAAACGGGCTTCAAAGCGGTTCACACTGAGAGCATCGGAGTATTGGGTTGTGAATGTTACCAACTGCTTGGAAGGCTGTGGTTCAAATTGAGCATTGAAGAGCATCACTTTCGGTGCCAATACCTGCCCATTGAGCATTAGGCTCTTAATCTTAACCATGACTTGCCCAGAGACATCGGCAAACTGAAATGCGCCAAAATAGGATTGACCTTGCGGGAAATGCCATACGGGGGACGCGCTATTGAGTTTCAGTTTGACATGATCATTTTTGGCCAGTTTCAACCAGTAGAAGTCAGCGTATCTTTTACAACATTCATCTTTGAATATCGGCATTGTATTCATTGGTGTGGCCGCCGCTACATCGATGCTTTTATTGTGCGAATGACTGCAGGCGGTAATGGCGAGACTGAAGAGACGAGTCATTATTATTCCATTACGCGCTTTGCATGTTAGTGTTTTGCCATACGATCTGCTATTTAACGTGGACAGCTTGACATGAGTGTGAACCGATGACGGCATGGTATTTACCTTATTTGATCGTTAAAAAAGAAGGCAGTTTGCTATGGCAATACTCATACAGTGGCTCGTCACTTGCTTGTTTTTGACGAAGAACGAGTGTATTTGAGGGCGGAAAAGCGACCGATAGAATAACTGCCTTAATGCGATTACCTAATACTTAGAACCAAATTTCGGCTTCAACACCCACACGTGTTTCGTCATCATTGCCACCTTTGGACCAAGCATAACTGTTTTCGCTTGATTTCATATAAGTGACGTAAGGTTTAATCTGTGGGCGGCCCCAGTAATCAGAGTTGACAGTAAAAACCGGAGACAGGGTGGCGGTATAGAAGTGGGTGTCTTTATCCTCGCGTCCCCAGTCAGATGCTTTACCAATACTCTCTAAGGCGTACGTTAGTACCGATTCCAAGCGGAAGTTCTCGTTGATTTTGTAAGATGGCGTCACGCCAATAATTAAACGCGATAAGCCGTCGGTTGAGCCCCAAACTTCATTGGTTTTGTTGTTGTCCAACTGCCAATAAGTCACTTCCGTACCGAGCTGCAGTTTCTCTGTTACATTCGCTACACCATAAGACGTGAAGAACCAAGATTTGTCATCCTTCTTCCAATTACCACTCCATTGACCAAAATTGACTCCTCGGTTAGCAGACACGCCAGTGCCGTAGCTAATTGCCGAGGTCGACCAGCCATCCAAACCGTAATAGTCTCGGCTATAGGTAATCGCGGCGCCCACCCCTTTTTGGGCGGTATCGTCTTCATCGACATGCTTACGAGACATGATTTTTATATCGAAATCGAATTTGCCAGAGAGCGCTTCGACGCCATAGTAGTAGAAATCTGCAGACGTGACGGTAGTACTGCGATTTTGCGCGTCAAGATTACACTGTTTTGCGTTGGTATCCTTTTGCGTGCCCGACAGTTGGCAATCGCCTTCCCCGGGATCTGCAGACAGCACGGCAAATCCTGCGTTGTGATATTGTATACCAGCGCCAACGCCAGACGATTGTTTCCAGAATTCTTTAGTGATGATGCCAGATTGTCGGTTTAAGTAACGCTGACCCGCCCAAATGCTGGTGCCTTCGGCAAAGTAGTCTAAGTCACCGAGCTCAACATACGCTTCTTTGACTTCCAGTTCTCCACTTTCTAGGTGACCTTCGTTACCCGAGGATGAGGTATAAAAACCACGCCCATTTCCACCTTCGTTATTGCCATACTCAGTTTTGAGGACATATTGAGACCAAGAGCCATTTTCGTTGTTGTGGCCTTTTGTTACGGTAAATTCTACTTGATTGGGATTGCCAGAGAAGGCTGCGCCAGCGGCATGGTAATCACGACGGTGAACATAAGAGTCGTCCAAAGAGAGAGATTCACCGACGTTATAGAGTAGGTGTCCGTAACCATTTATTGTCCAACCTTCTGCGACTTTGTCATTGTTAGTGGTATCGTCTGCGGCTAGTGTATGGCCAGCTAACAAAGCACTGGTCACTGCGATAGCGACTACACTGATTTTTTTCATATTGTGAACTCCTGAACCATGTAAGATGTCTCTTTCCGGTGAGACCTTGAAAGGCTAGTGCGACCAGAAACAGAAGCGGTAAGAATGGTGATGTTCATCCATTCAATGGCTGCTATGGTAGGCGGTGTCTAATATCGAGACCTCATCCGTTTTTTCCTTGTCGTAGGACGACAAGTAAGGAGGAGAAATCGGCCACGCTTTGATTTCTGTCGAGGTACTCACTAATTAAGGGAGGAGGGGGCGCGAAATGAGGTTGGCTAGGGACTACAAAATGTTAGCAAGTTCAAAATTTAATGTGTGTCGTAAGGATTACGGTTTTTTTTGACCGATAGAGTTTTTGTGTGCTTGATCGTGTATTGTATTTTCGGAGTTATAGACTGGGAAAATACACTTGTGCTCTATTTAAACGGCCATTGTTAAAACCAGAGTTCCATGAAAGATAACTCTGGTTGTGCACATGAAAAGAATCAGTCTATAGATTGGGCTAGTACCCCATTAAAGCAAGCAATTGTTCGGCGGTTTTAATGGCATCTTTACGATTCGCTATGTTAAGTTTTTGATAAAGATTACGAATATGGGTTTTGATGGTCGTCGCGGCTACATCCAGCTCTTGCCCGATTTGCTCATTACTAAACCCGGAATAAATCAGTCCGAGAACCTGCCATTCACGGTGAGTTAGTGGGCTGGTTTTGACCAATTCAGGAATATCTGGATGATGAAGTAACTTGTTAATAAATTCTTCATCAAAATGCTGCGAGCGTTTCCTTTGTTTATTGGCTATTTCTTTGAGCAGGTATTGAGCGCGATGACGCTCCATTTCGCCGAGTCCGGCTTTGACGACGATCTTTTTCAATAACGGAGATAGGGTGTTTCCTTCAATTAGGAAATTACCAATCATACCGGTTTGGTTCATCATCGTGAGTGCTTGGCTGAGCTTTTCTTCTGCGAGACTGTCATCGTCTAACTTCAAGGCAAGAACGGATTCAATAATTAGGTTTCGATTGATATCGGTGACCAAGTTCGCTTGTTTTGCTTCATTTTGTAGAAACAATAAGCTTTTTTGAGCCTTGTCTAATTGGTCCGTATAGAGCTGTGCACGCGCGATATTTCTCCAATGCAGTTGTAAAAAGTGATTCTTCGCTTCTGAGGGACGTACGGCTTGCTCTAACCACAATAAAATTTCCTCGCGGCAGTCTTTTGCTTTCCAATAGAGAATTAAGGAAAACAGAGCATTGGCTGTCCAATCGAGGTGATAACTTGACTGTTGTAATCGTCGTTCTATTTGCTCAATGAATTTAGCGGCTTTGTCGAGCTCTCCTCGTCCTATCGCGATGCGCGCGAGCATTGAGTAGCTATGCAGGTGTTTCGTTTGGTCGATGTTATCAAGCACATCAATACCTTTATACGCACACTCTTCTGCGGCATCTAAGCGGTTCCAACACCACAAGACTTGGGCATGCAGACGTAACAAAAATTCATGCAAAGGAACTTGTTGAAGCTTGTGTTCCTCAATGAGTGTAAACGCGCTATGATGCAGTTCGTACGACGCTTGTACAAAACCTTGTGCCAACAATATCTCACTTTGTTGTAATATTGCCCACAATGCTTGGTGATAGACTTGATGTTGTAACGCTAATTTTTCAGTTTGCTGCATTAAAGGTAAAGCACGATCAAGGTCGCCTTGCACATGGTTTACTTCTCCAACAATGGACGTTGCTATGATGCGATTACGATAATCCATCGCATCCAATTGGCTGAGCGCCAAATCGGCCAGTTCTATGGCGGCCTGAGGATCATTACGATTGATCGCCACTTGCGCTCTTAATGTGTTGATTTGACCTTGCTCTGTAACGCTAATGTTAAGGTGACGCTGTGACATTTCACGCTCAGTTTTGAGCAGCATATCTTCCACCATATTATATCGATGCTGGCTCTGCGATAGCCAAGCTTGTAATAGTGGTAACTTGATGTGGGAATAAAGATGGTCAGCATTGAGTGTATTGATCACCGTTTCCATGGCGAGCAGTTCACCTCGATTAAACATCCTCCAGCCGAACTTAATCAGAATTTGTGCGATAAGATCACCGTTACCCGATTTTTGCGCGTGGTGAAGGGCTTGATGTGGAATATCCAATTTCAGCCATGCTTTGGCCGCTGATTGATGCAAAGATGATTCCTCTTCTGGAATGCGCGCTTTACGTTCATGGGCGAGAAATTCCGTAAATAGATGATGGAAGCGATACCAGTTTTGTTCGCCTTCGAGTCGATAAATAAACAGCCCATAGCGGTTGAGAGATTCAATCATACCCAAAGCATCTAGGCGCTGAGTTAGCTCGCAGACCAATACGTCATTGAAACTTTCAAGGATGGAGCACTGCATAAGGAAATGGCGAGTTTCCTCGTCAATCAGATCAAACACTTCCTCGACTAAATAATCCCATAAATGGGCGTGATTGAACTGGGTAATCGAGGAAATGGATTGGGCAAGTGGCATGGGTTGATGTTGCGCTTGCAGCGCAATCAATTGAAGGGCCGCAGGCCAACCTTCAACGTAATCACGAATGTGGCTTGCAGTAAGATCGTCAATACCTTCTGATACTCGCTGACTAAAAAATCGTGAGGTTTCCTCTGTATCAAAGGCGAGCATGTCATTATTAATTTCAATCATCAAATCACGAACACGCAGATTGGCGGTGCCCAAGGGAGGATTGGCTCGGCTTGTCACAACCAGGGTCAGATTATCAGGCATATGTTTTAAGAAAAAACGGACGGCTTCATGAATGTCATCATTATGAATGAGATGATAATCATCAAGCACAACATAGCTTTCACTGAAAAAGTCTTGGAGTTCAGCAAATACTTCACTAAACAGCGAGGCCGTGGACGAATATAGTCTGCGCTCGGCTAAGGTTTCAGAATTGGGACAGCAGTTATCCGTCGCTTTGTTAATAGCTTTGATGAAATAATTGACGAAGCGAAAGAGTTCATTGTCGGTGTCATCTAAACTAAACCATCCCACCGCAGTTTTATTGGCGAGCCATTGTGTCGCCATGGTCGTTTTCCCATACCCTGCTGGAGAGTGAAACAGAACCAGCTTATAGGAAGGGGCATGTTGAAG
>JBQGON010000158.1:0-8164 GCA_052087065.1 Vibrio sp.
CGAAGCCATTATCCAAGAAGTGTTTGAAGGTGGCCACGATATTGTCATTAAAGGGACCCGCAAACACGATTTGCTCGAATCTGTTTTATTTACACCTACCGACTGGCATCTGTTACGCAAATGTCCAACGCCAGTGGCTTTAGTTAAAAATGCTCATTGGCCTCAAGGTGCCAGTATCATTACCTCTGTCCATGTGGGGTCAGAATTGGCAACGCACCAAGCATTAAATGATAGTATGGTTGAACGTGCGCTCAGTATGAGTGAACGCTTGAATGCAACGCCCTATCTTGTCAATGCCTACCCCGCTACCCCTGCCAATATTGCTGCAGAGTTACCAGAATTTGATCCTAATGCTTATTCCGATGCGATTCGTGGTCATCATTTAACTTCAATGAAAGCATTAAGACAAAAGCATGGCATCGCTGAAGAGCATACTCGAGTTGAACAAGGCCTACCGGAAGATGTGATTCCGAAAGCAGCGAAAGAGCTCAATGCAGGCATTTGTATTATTGGAACAACAGGACGCACGGGTCTTTCTGCCGTTTTTCTGGGCAATACTGCAGAGCAAGTCATCGATAAAATCGGTTGCGATATTTTGGCGCTTAAACCTGAAGGTTTTGTCAGCTCCTTAGACCCCAATAATTAGTCACTGGCGCATATTTACGCTATCCCTCGTGAATTATCACGAGGGATTTGTTTTTAGCGTCCCTAAAAACTGGAATCTCTGGTATTTATGCGTATCATACGCACTTCATTTTGTTATCAAGATAAAGAGCGCCAGCTAAATGACCGAGCAAACTCAAGAGCGTACCAAAGCGCAACAATATAACCTTAATAAACTTCAAAAACGTCTGCGTCGTAATACGGGTCAGGCGATAGCTGATTTCAATATGATTGAAGATGGCGATCGTATTATGGTCTGCCTGTCCGGTGGTAAGGACAGTTTCACTATGCTTGATATTCTGATGAGTTTGCAAAAGAGCGCTCCCGTCTCTTTCGAACTGATCGCGGTCAACTTAGACCAAAAACAACCGGGTTTTCCAGAACAAATCTTACCTGAATATCTTGAGAAGCTAGGCGTACAGTACAAAATCGTAGAAGAAGATACTTATTCCATAGTGCAAGACAAAGTTCCAGAAGGTAAAACAACGTGTTCATTATGTTCACGCTTACGCCGCGGAATTTTATACCGCACAGCCAAAGAGCTTGGCGCCACTAAAATCGCTTTAGGTCATCACCGTGATGATATTTTGGAAACGTTATTCCTAAATATGTTCTACGGCGGCAAGCTTAAAGGAATGCCACCAAAACTGGTTTCAGATAATGGAGAGCACGTAGTGATTCGTCCTTTGGCGTATTGCCGTGAAAAAGACATCATCAAGTTTTCCCAAGCACGTGAATACCCAATCATTCCATGTAACTTATGTGGTACACAACCCAACATGCAACGCCAAAATATTAAAGCGATGTTAAATGGTTGGGATAAGCAATTTCCTGGTCGGATTGAAACGATGTTTAAAGCCATGCAAAACGTCGTGCCTAGTCATCTTGCTGACTATAACCTATTTGATTTTAAATCCATTGACAGTGAGTCTGGCATCATTGATGGTGGTGATATCGGCTTTGATAAAGACAGCTTTACAATGCAACCCGCATTGGATGACGAGCAAGCTATTGAGGTTGATCCTTCGCTGACTTTGAATGTGACCAATGTGTCGTAATGAGCATTAGGTGACATTGTCACGTGTTATGCGTACTAACTGACAAAAAAGGCTACCTTAGGTAGCCTTTTTTAATTACGAAGATTTCGCGAATTAGTATTCCCAATATTGCTCATTGTGCTTAATCATTGAACTAATAATGTTGACGTACTCTTGACCGCGTTCAGAATAATTCGTTAAGCCTTGTACTAATTTGAGGGCTGCCGAAGTGCTGAGGATTTTTTCACCACGTTGGCGTCGTTCATAACGGATATGTCGCAGGGGTTGATACGCTTTATTGCGGTTCACGTTCATAAAGTAGCGATGAACCGATTGACTCACTGAGGAAAACTTCGCGACTTCATGTGTCATGTCTGCACCGCGCTGTTTTGGTACTAAACCACAGCCAGCTTGATAACACCATTGACCAAAGAAATTGTTAGCATTTCGGGCAAATCGTGAGGTTCCCCACGCCGATTCGTTGGCAGCTTGTGCCAAGGCTAACGCTTCCGGTATAACATCAACGCGACGTAACATATGATTGACCCATTTTTTGCTTAGGGTGCCCCCGTTGATTTTTAAATCATAAAGCTCACCTAAAAGTTTCGCGTTAACTTTTTCCTTGTCGGATAAATCACCGCCCTTATCCAAACTTTGCTTGATTTGCTTAAGCTGTTGTCGTTCATGAAGAATACGTTGGTTTTCATTGTGTATACCATCACGCATATAATCGAAAAACTCAGCTTTACGCTCTGAAATATTGTTGATGGCGGCGAAATCGGGTGGTGGCCCCATTCGTTGATAGGCTTCCTTACTGGTTTCACTATTCGCCGTTTTAGTAATCAGTTGATAACCGCAGCTGGCTAGAACGGCAACCACACCAGCGATCACGACATTACGCATTAAAAACTTGGCTTGTCTTGTCTTCATTACCTTCCCCTCCGCTACCATTGTCATCGTCATGCGGGGTCGCAACAACTTTTAAGCGCACGCCGAACATATTGCGGTATATGATCCCTTTAACATGAAAGAAAAAAGGTAGAACTAATACTAAGCCTATGCCATAAAACATTAATGCCGCAAGAAATAAGCCCATTATAACGCCATAAATGACGGCTAACTGTAATAGCTTGCGATTGGCCGCACGTAATGATAACCACAATGCGTTAAAAGGACGAATGCGTTTTTCGCAGACTAATAGACCAGCATTGGTGAATGCTAACGATAAATACAATGAGATCACCGGAACTAACAAGTTCGCGACACCTTGTAAAATCAAACTCGCTAATGTCACAATAATCAATGAAATGGTATATTGTAAGCCGCTGCCGATTTGTTTGGTCGTCGTACTTAAACCCACTGCATGGCTCATCGCCATTAACGACACACCGGCATAGAAAGGCGCGCTAATCACTTCGTAGCTAAAATTAGCGATGTACAGTGAACGCATGAACCCATCGGGTAATTTGCCATTCTTGGCAAAATTTACAAAGATTTCGGTCACGTTCGCGACTTGGAAATGCAGTGCAACAAAGAAAATAGCTAACTGTAAGATGGCTAACAAAATAATCGCGGGACTAAAGGAAAGAAAGTGCTTGATGGTGCAATCCCAAGCTTCTTTAAACACTTGGGTAATACTCAATTGGTATTGTCCAGAAAGCGCAGTATCAATACTACCGCCTAAGTTGAAATCTTTTTCTGTTTCGTTATTCATACACTGCTCTAGTGGGCTGAATGGAGTTTTAAAAAATCACAGTCAAAACTGGATTCATGCAAACATGATTGCGAGTCATTATTTCACAAAAGTCACGCAATATTATACGGTAATGTTCGAGTTGACTAAATGAGTAATGTGACTTGAGTGTGGTTTTTGGTTCAATAATCGTCATTCTTTACTATTATTGGCTGCCCTAACATCGTTAAATTGTTAGTGTATGTAACGGATTTTTTTCATCTAGGGACTAAAATGTTTTGACTTCCCGTTCGCGATGATTATGATGCGCGGCTCAGTGTATGACAAATGGTTAGATTTGAGTAAACCACGCTAGACCAAGGTAGGAGAAAAACAGACGTTGAATAACGAGCATTCCGTTGAAAATACAGTTATCAATCTTACTAACGTAACCAAAAGTTTCGATGGTAAAGAAATCATTTCCAATTTAGATTTAAATGTAAACCACGGTGAGTTTCTCACCATTCTTGGCCCTTCTGGCTGTGGTAAAACCACCGTATTAAGAATGATTGCAGGCTTTGAGAGTGTTGACTCCGGCGCTATTTTGCTAGACAGCCAAGATGTCACCGAGACACCCGCTGAAAGCCGTCATGTGAATACTGTTTTTCAAAGTTACGCGCTCTTTCCGCACATGACCGTATTTGACAATGTGGCTTTTGGCTTGCGTATGCAAAAAGTACCGAATGCTGACATTGAATCCCGAGTCATGGAAGTATTGAGTATGGTGCGCCTGGAGCATATGGCACAGCGACGCCCTCATCAGCTCTCTGGTGGCCAACAACAACGAATTGCTATTGCACGTGCTGTCGTCAATAAGCCGAAAGTTCTGCTGCTTGATGAGTCTCTCTCTGCTTTGGACTATAAATTACGTAAGCAAATGCAAACAGAGCTCAAGCAACTGCAGCGTAAATTGGGAATTACATTTATTTTTGTAACCCACGATCAGGAAGAAGCCTTGTCAATGTCAGATCGCATTATTGTGATGCGTGATGGCGTGATTGAACAAGATGGCAGCCCTCGCGAAATTTACGAAGAGCCTAAAAATCTCTTTGTCGCGCGTTTTATCGGTGAAATCAATGTATTCCCTGCCATCGCTAAAGAACGCTTAGATGCTGAACGTATTTTAGTCAGTATTCATGACGTGGATAACATTGTCTATTATAAAAAGCCGATTGACCTTGGTCAAAAATTGCAAGTTCTTCTGCGACCAGAAGATTTACGTATCGAAGAAATTTCACAAGCAGAATCAAAAGGCTTGGTGGGTTACGTTCGCGATCGTACCTACAAAGGCATGACGCTTGATTCAGAAGTTGAAATGGAATCAGGCGATGTTGTGATGATTAGCGAATTTTTCAATGAAGATGATCCAGATGTTGATCACTCCATTGGACAAAAAGTATCAGTAACTTGGGTGGAAAGTTGGGAGGTGATTCTCGATGACCAAGCGTAAGTTTAATCTACAAAAGACCATTGTTTTTTTAGTTGTAGGTTGGCTCACGTTATTTGTCTTAGTACCCAATTTAATGATCATCGGTACGAGCTTTTTAACCAAAGATGACGCTAACCTGCTGAGCTTTGACCTGACATTCGAAAACTATTTTCGTTTAATTGATCCTCTGTATGCGAAGGTGCTAGCACATTCGTTTTATATGGCCATTTTGGCGACCTTCTTTTGTCTGATCATCGGTTATCCATTTGCGTATTTGATCACTAAAATGCCAGCTAAGTGGCGAAGCTTTATGTTGTTTTTGGTGATCATCCCGTTTTGGACAAACTCGCTTATCCGTACCTATGGAATGAAAATGGTGCTGGGAACTCACGGTGTATTAAATACCGCACTACTCTCACTGAATATTATTGACCGCCCTATCCGTATCATGTATTCCGAGACGGCGGTTATGATTGGGTTGGTGTATATTTTATTACCATTTATGATTTTGCCTTTGTACTCATCGATTGAAAAACTGGACAAAACCTTTTTAGAAGCCGCACGCGATCTTGGGGCGAATAAGATTCAAATCTTGTTAAAAATCGTTTTTCCTTTAACCATGCCGGGCATCATTGGTGGATGTTTATTGGTGTTATTACCCGCCCTTGGGATGTTTTATGTTTCTGATTTACTGGGTGGTGCTAAGAACCCATTAGTCGGTAATGTGATTAAGAGTCAGGTACTCAATGCGCGCGATTGGCCATTTGGCGCGGCAACCAGTATCGCGCTAACCATTGTGATGGCCTTGCTAATGTATGCCTACTATCGAGCGAGCAAACTCCTAAATAAAAAAGTGGAGCTGGATTAATGGGAAAATCAATTAAATTTAGCTTTGTTGGATTGATCTATCTGTTTTTGTATCTACCCATTGTGGTATTGATTGTAAACTCATTCAATGCCAGCCGGTTTGGCTTGCGTTGGCAAGGGTTTACCACGAAATGGTACGAATCCTTAGTGCATAATGACAGCTTAATGCAGGCAGCATGGCACTCACTCACCGTATCGGTCATCTCGGCAACAGCCGCAACCGTAATCGGTACATTAACGGCCGTTGCTTTATTTCGTTACCAGTTTAAAGGCAAAGCCATGGTCAGTGGCCTACTGTTTGTGGTCATGATGTCGCCAGATATTGTCATGGCGATTTCGTTCTTAGCACTATTTTTGGTGTTAGGGGCGCAATTGGGTTTGATGACATTATTGATCGCCCACATTACGTTCTGCCTACCGTTTGTGGTGATTACTGTCTACAGTCGGCTCAACGGCTTTGATGTCAAAATGTTGGAAGCGGCAAAAGATTTAGGCGCTGGCGAATGGACGATTTTAAAAAGTATTATCATTCCCCTAGCAAAGCCTGCCGTGGCTGCCGGTTGGCTGTTGAGCTTCACCCTATCTTTGGACGATGTCATCATTAGTTCTTTCGTCACTGGGCCAAGCTATGAAATCTTACCATTGAAAATTTACTCTATGGTACGTATCGGCCTCTCGCCAGATGTGAATGCTTTAGCTACCGTCATGCTGGTGTTGTCCCTGTTGTTAGTCATCGGGTCACAGTGGTTAGCGAGAGACGGCAAACCTTAATCCCTCCAGAATCGACTACAATGATGGGAGCGATGCTTATGCTCTCCTCATTGATCGAGAACTCATGCGCGATTGGCCATTGTTCGAGGCGATAGGATGGTCAAATCACCGTCATGAAGCGTAACAAAACGCACTCATTGAGAATGATGGCTCTGAGTGAAATCTCCGAGTCCAAATGACTCAACCTATCATTTCAACAAACTATAGACATGGAAACGTAATGAAAAATAAATTGTATGCTGGCATGTTATGCGCATCAGCACTATTCAGCGGTAGTGCAATGGCACAAGATGACAATGTGCTCTACTTTTACAACTGGTCTGAATATATCCCTCAAGAAGTGTTACAAGACTTCACGAAACAAACAGGTATCAAAGTCATTTATTCAACCTATGAATCGAATGAAACCATGTATGCGAAACTAAACACGCAAAAAACAGGGTATGATCTTGTTGTTCCCTCAACGTATTTTGTTTCTAAAATGCGCAAGGAAGGGATGATTCAAAAAATCGATCATTCTAAACTTCACCATTTTAAAGATATCGACCCTAACTACCTCAACAAGTCTTTCGATCCGAATAGTGATTATTCTATTCCTTACGTTTGGGGTGCGACGGGTATCGGTGTTAATACGGAATACCAGGATAAGTCTAAGTTCACAAGTTGGAGCCAGTTATGGAATAAAGACTACAAAGGTCAACTGATGCTGATGGATGACGCTCGCGAAGTCTTCCACATTGCGCTAGTGAAACTTGGCTACAACCCTAATACCACGGATCCTAAGAAAATCCACGAAGCGTATGAAGAACTGAAAAAACTCATGCCTAACGTATTAGTGTTCAACTCTGATTTTCCAGCGCGACCATACATGGCTGGTGAAGTCACTTTAGGTATGCTGTGGAATGGTTCGGCGTACGCCGCGCAGAAAGATGGTGCACCAATTGAGATTGCTTGGCCGAAGAAAGGCGCAATTTTTTGGATGGATAACTTATCGATTCCAACGGGCGCTAAGCATATCGATGCCGCTTATAAAATGATTGATTTCTTATTGAAACCAGAAAATGCGGCGAAGATTTCACAATTGACAGGCTACCCAACGCCAGTAAAAACAGCGTATAAATATCTGCCGAAATCTTACAAGAATAATACCAGCGTCTTCCCTCCTGCAGACGTCATGAAAAACGGTGTTTTCCAAGATGATGTGGGCGAAGCTTCTGCACTTTATGAAGAGCTCTTCCAAAAGCTCAAAGTCAGTCAATAATCGCTCTGTGTTGATCATATGATGAACAAAAGCCACTTCCACAGAAAGTGGCTTTTTATTTTAGACTTAGTTAATGACTAATGTGACTACTCTGCTTGTAGATCTAGCAGCTCATCGACCAGTTTAGGAACCTCAATACTGGCTTTGCCGTAGCGTTTTTCTGCAAATTCCGTTTGCACCGCACTCGGTTCAATGTTCACTTCAATAGTATGCGCCCCTGCCAGTTTTGCTTCATGTACTAACCCAGCGGCAGGATAAACAACGCCTGATGTTCCAATAGAAATGAATAAATCGGCTTCCTGAATGGCTTGATAGATATCTCCCATAAATAATGGCATTTCACCAAACCACACGATATGAGGTCGCAATTGCGATGGCATTTGGCAACAGTGACATAAATCGCC
>JBQGON010000159.1:0-8083 GCA_052087065.1 Vibrio sp.
GGCAATCATGCCGGCCCCAATGGTGCCCATGAGAATGGCAAGAAAGGTACCGGTTTCCACCAACGCATTACCGGGGACGATTTCATGCTGGGAAAGGTGCTGAGGTAATAAAGCGTATTTTACCGGACCAAAAAAGGCAGATTGCGTGCCCATTAAAAATAACACGCCGAGCAAAATCCCAAAGCTATGAGTGATAAACGCCACTGCACCGAGTGCCATAATGACGATCTCACTCAGTTTTATCCAGCGAATAAATTGAGACTTTTCATAATGATCCGCGAGCATGCCCGCCGAGGCAGAAAAAAGAAAATAAGGTAAGATAAACAACCCAGCAGCGATGTTAATAAACAGATTGCTGGAAATCGGCAGCATATCCTGACTGGTGAAAGCGACAAGCAGTAAAAGAACATTCTTAAATACATTGTCGTTAAAGGCGCCGCAAAATTGAGTGATGAAGTAAGGAAGAAAACGTCGGTTTATCAGTAACGATGAGTTGGGCATTGGACTACCAGTTCATCAGGTATTGAGAGAGCAAATTCTGAATGAGCTCCTTGCCATCAATGGGGGCGGAAGCAAAAAACTTGTCATCAACGCTGAGCAGAGTAATACCGTGAACACCAGACCACAATACACGGCTTGCTTGTAAGACTTCATCTTGGGAGCGTTGCGGTGCGAGCACTTTCAATAACGCTTCGAGCATCCCCGTCATGTTATCGATACGTTCTTTTTGCCATTCAGGGAGGAGTTCACCATTCATGTTGTGCTCGAAAATCAACTGCCAACGGTAGGGATTTTCTAGCGCAAAGTCATGGTAGCAATACGCCAGTACATAAAGTGCTTGTTGTGGATCATCGCAATCATCGACCGCGGCGTGGGCTCGCTCGGCAAGTTCATCTAAAGTATTGGCGACCACGTGCAGCAAGAGGAGGTTATAGTTACCAAACACATTGACTAATGTGCTAGGTACATAGCCTATCATTCCCGCTACTTTTCGTAAGCTCAGCTCGTGATATGAGTGATCTTCCAAGAAGCTTTTCACTGACTCAAGCGTGATTTGAACCAATTCTTCTCTGGAGTGGTCGTTTCGTCTTGCCATGGCGCTCTAAAAATTATGTACATTGTTCATTATCATAATGACCCACAGCGGTAGCGTCAACTTACTTCTCGAATTGCAATATCCTGATACAGATGTATCTGGTGAAAAGGTTTGATTCTAGCAATGAAGCGGCTATTATCCGCATAGTCATACTTTTATGTGTTCTGTTAAGCATGTAAATAAACCAAAGGATTACTATGAAGCGTCTATTCTCATTTGTCGCATTACTTATGGTCTCAGTGATGGTTATTCCCCACGCTGATGCTCGTAAGTTCGGTGGCGGCAAGTCGTTCGGTAAGAGTTTTAGAACGGCTCCTTCGCATAAATACAACAGCAATACCAGCACCTTGAATAAAAAAGGGACGGCCAATACCCAATCTGGTCGTCGCGGTTTAATGGGCGGATTATTAGGTGGTTTATTGGCGGGTGGCTTATTTGCTGCGTTACTGGGAGGTGGAGGATTCCACGGTATCCAATTTATGGATATTTTGATCCTGGGTGCGATCGCCTTCGTGATTTTCCGATTAATGCGAGGTTCGCTTGCCGCGAAGCAAGCCAGTATGAATCAGCAGCGGCATGCCTATGATGGCCACTTCCGTGACCAGTCGTATAACCATAATCAACAATTTGAACAGCCTCAAAATACGGGTGGGTTTGGCACCAGTGCCCAAAGCGAGGTGCCTCATAATTACCCTCCGGGCTTTGATCAGGTCGCTTTTGTCAATGGCGCTCGTGAGCACTATCGTATTATTCAAGGGGCATGGAACTACAATCAATTAGATAAAATTCGTGAATATGTATCGCAAAGTTTATTTGATGATTTGAAAGCAGAAAGAGCGAAGCTATCTGGAGAGCAGCATACTGACGTAATGTACGTCGATGCTGAGATTGTTCGTTGTGACTACGATGCGACGACTGCGCAGCTGAGTTTGCAATTCTCTGGCCGCTACCGAGATGCAGAGGAAGGTATTGAAGAGAACATTGAAGACATCTGGCATTTGGAACGTGATCTGACGGTGGCGGATGCGCCATGGCTGATTGTCGGTATTCAAAACGCCTAATCAATTCAACGCAAAAAAACCATCGTCTCAGTACGGTGGTTTTTTTATTTTTTTATAACGTCCAGACGATAAAAACGCCAGCTTCCTGCCGGCGTTTTTATCACTCATAATGCAGTGGACACTTACTTATGAGAAACCTTTATCAAAAATGCGTTACTTTTTCTCTAACTCATATTGGTCAGCCATTTCACCTTGTACACGGTTACCTGCTGCATCCAATTTGAAAATCGCACCTTTCTCGATACCGAATTCCATTGGTTTGCCTTTACCACTATCTAGAATCAGTTTTGACGCATCGTCATTCCAAGTAAAGCTACCTTTGGTTGTCACGTCTTTACCATCAACTTCTTGTGTCATGATAAACGACTTATCTTGTTTCAGAGTGATATCAGTTTTGACTTGGTTACCGTCAGCGCCGGGCAGTGCGCCTTGATACGTCCCTTGCCAATCTAATTGATCACCATGTTTAGGGAGTGCGGCAGCTTCTGAAGGCGCAGAACCGGTTGGTTCGCTGATATCAGATGACATATCGCCATTAGCCGCAGGTTCTGCATTTTGTTGAATTGAGCTCGCTGCTTGTTGCTCGTTATTTGCTTGTTTTGCTTGATCGGCGTTACCGTCACAACCAGCTAAGACAACAGTGAGGACACTTAACGCAATAATGGACTTCTTCATCATGTTCATCCTTTGTGTTTATATATAAACGGATTTCGTTATTTAGTGAGTGTATTATTGAGCAAAGACCGATAGTGCGAGTCAACACATCGTTATCTTTTGAACAGAGCGTGTAATGGATGTGTTAATACGGGGTTAGTTCGTCAGGATACATTCAATAATGTCAGGAAAGACACAGAGTTAAACGAGTTCAAACAAGGCTCTCCAAGTTGTTTATAATTTGCTAAGGTTGCGCATTACACACATGATATCGCCATATAGAGAACGCTGATGGAATTAGACCATATCGATCGAATCTTGCTTGAGAAATTGCAGGAAGACAGCAATATTTCATTAACCACATTAGCTGACATGGTCAACCTGACGACGACGCCTTGTTGGAAGCGATTAAAAAAACTTGAGCAATCTGGTGTGATTGCCCACCGAGTGGCGTTATTGGACGCCGATAAACTAGGTTTGTCATTTGTCGCTTTTGTCATGGTACAAACCAATGATCACTCCCATGAATGGTATGAGCAATTTGTTCAGTCAGTACAAGAATTTCCAGAAGTGATGGAGTTTTATCGTATGGCGGGTGAGTACGACTATATGATGAAAGTGGTCGCACGGGACATGCGTCATTTTGACGAGTTCTATAAAAAGCTCGTCAATCGCGTAGCAGGTATCAATAATGTGACCTCAACGTTTGCGATGGAATCACTAAAATATACCACGAAACTGCCATTGCTCTAGTTGATGGGTATGAACTCAACACTCTCCGCCAGAGAATCGCGGAGAGTGTCATCGAATGCTATGGCATCGTGAGCGCTATTTTTTATAACGAATCACACCTTCTTGCACAGCGGTTGCCACTAAACGGCCATCTCGTGAGTATATTTCTCCTCGCACTAGGCCTCGCCCACTTGAAGCTGTCGGGCTTTCGATGGCAAACAGTAACCATTCATCCATTTTCACGGGGCGGTGATACCATATGGAATGATCGATTGTGGCGACTTGCAGTTTTGGTGTCATCAGCGAGACGCCATGTGGATGGAGGGCTGTCACCAAAAATCCCCAGTCGGATGCATAACCCAACAGATACTGATGCAGTAATTGATTATCAGGAAGCTCGCCATTAGCGCGTATCCATAAATACTGAATCGGATCGGTTTTTTCAGGTTGTAGCGGATTGACTACATTGACAGGGCGCACTTCAATAGGGCGATCACCACAAAATGTGGTTTTTAAAGGTTCGGGAAGTAGGTGAGCGATTTTGGACGCAATCTGGCGTTCAGAGACAAACTCATCAGGGCCTGGAATAGCTGGCATAGTTTGTTGATGCTCAAACCCCTCGTCGGTTGCTTGATAAGAGGCGGTCAGGTAGAAAATTGAACGTCCACCTTGCATCGCTTTAACTCGGCGAGTACTAAAACTACGGCCATCTCGGAGAACTTCAACATCGTAATAGATAGGCTGTTCAGGATCGCCTGGGTATAAGAAATAGCTATGGAATGAATGGACATTGCGATCCGGCTCTACCGTATAGCGCGCAGCAGATAATGCTTGTCCAATGACTTGTCCGCCATAAACTTGTGGCAGACCGATATTTTGGCTATGGCCTAAATACAACCCATCGTCCTGAGGCTCCAACTGTAATAAGTTGAGTAATTCCGTCAATGCTTGGCTCATGAATAATCGGTTCCTTGTTACCTGGTCTTCTAATGCACCAACATTACGCCACATTGAGCTAAAGACGCAAGCGGTACTGTTGGTAAACGAACCAGCAAGTGCTCGGGTGAGTGTTCCGTGTGCGCTAGTCAGTCGTTAAGGTTGGATCCCAGCGATATTTTGCCAAAGAGACTTGCCCTGCAGATGTCACGTCAATGCCCTCGGCGAGTAATTGATTGCGTTGGCGAGTGAAACCTTCACCAGTGAGTGATATGCGGCCTTGACTATTGATCACGCGATACCAAGGCAAATGAGAACCCGCTGGTAATTTTTTAAGTGCCTTGCCGACATGGCGAGCATAGCCTGGATAGCCCGCCATTCGGGCGATTTCACCATAAGTCGAGATACTACTTTGGGGGATTCTTGCGATCACGAGGAAGATCTGTGCCCGAAACTGATCCATACTATTCATAGAGTCATGTCCTTAAATGTCATTGCCACGGAGCGGTTGAGAGGATTTAGTCATGATATTTTCTATACTACAGTTTTTAATGACCATTATTTTAGCCATTGTTTGTGCGAGAACAATGGGATTAAGTCAGCAAGAGATACCACTCATTGCGATGATTATTCCTGCCTTATGGATTCTACCCCGTAGGGGAGCATCCGGCATGGTGCTTTTATTGTCAATGGCGGCCTATGGCGCGACTTTATCTGAGCAGCCTGCCTATATTTCCGTCAGTGTTTGGATACTATTTCCGATGTTAATGGTGGCCTTTTCGTCACGCAGTAATGCCGCGGTTTTAACGTGTTGTGGTTTGATAGTCTTGGCACTTGAAGCTGGGGTAATGGTGACACAATCGGAAGGGAAGTTGGGCGGCACTCCTTGGTTAACGGCCATTCAAGTGGTGGCCATGATATTCATGTGGTGGGCGGCAAAAAGCTGGAAACCACAGAAAAGCCATAGCTGGTGGACATTGCTATGGGTAATTCCAATGTATCTATCGGGATTGGAATATGCGGCACTATTATCGCTAACCTTTGTCGGGATCATGGCTTCATTAGAAACGCTACAGGTATCGATTGATAAAGAGGAGTTTGCTTGGCATTCATTGCTCTGTTGGACCTTACCATCGGTTGGATTTATTACTTTTGTTCTATCTCCCGATTTAGAAATGCCAAGCGCCGTATTTGTTGTGTGGATCTGCTTACTGGTGACAGCATGGATGACCGATTATATTTTGCGAAGCCATGAAGACGAACAACAATGGGATCCTTAAGGCAGAAACGTGATGTCTGACTACAAATGATATAAATTTTAGGAATATGTAATAATTTCGGATACAATAGTCGGTACAAAAAATAAAACTATTTAACAACGTCAATGTGTAATAAACTAATCCTTTGGGGTTGGTTGATCGTGCTATTGTTTACACCCCAAGTACACGCCCAAACCTACTCTGTTGCAACAGAAGAAGATGATTTTATCGCAAGAGTGTTATTTGATGCTTTTGCTCATGAGTTCGATTTTGATGTTCGATTTAATCGCTTACCTAGCCATAACGCTATACTGGATTCGGTAAAAACAGGAAAAAGTGATTTCGCCGTCAATATTACTTATAGTGCTGAACGCGCAAAATACTTTGATTTTTCTGTGCCGATCAATGTGGAACCAACCTATTTATTTAGTCCCAACAGCCATACTCACCTGAAAGATATACAGGTGCTGGGGGTTCCGCAAAATGCGGCGTTTATTGGTAAAATTAAACAACACTATCCTAATATTACTCTGCGTTATTACGCAGGTATATCCGCCGCCCGCCAACTGCTTGCTCAAGGCAAAGTAGAAGGGGTAGTGGATGTATTCAGTAAGCTCAAGCCGTTATTAAATGATGGGTTACATGCGATATCGTTAAACCATCAATTATTGCTTGCCCCCGGTTCTATCATTACCGGCAAAGGTCGCAATCAGGCTACCTTGAAAAAAATTCAAGCTTTCGCATTGACCGATGAGGTGCCAAACGCAACTGCGAGACGCGGTCGCGCGTTATCAGTTTCAGTTGCGTCGTAAGGCATTACGTCGCCGCGTCATTAAGAGTGGGATTAACCCGCAACATAAGTTGAAGGTAAAATTAGAAAGCCAACCACGCTATGTTATCTATCATTCTACTGGGCAAGTTTCAGGGATGAGCGCTGACATCCTGAACAAGGTGTGTGACGTTCTATTACTACCTTGCGAAATTACCAGTCACAAAGAGGAAACATGGTCAAACATGTTCCACGATTTACAGTCTGATAAGATTGATATACTGGGCCCCATTGTTGTTTCTGCTCAGCGAAAAAAATTAGTGTATTTTAGTGAGAGTTACTATCACCCTCAGGCGTACATGATCAAACGCTTTGGCTATAAAGATGATGCTTATCAAGATATTTCTCAATTAGTAGCAGAGCGGATTGGTGTTATTAAAGATGATTTTTTTCAAGAATTACTCAAGCAAAAATTACCGAACAAAACCTTGATAGAGTTTGATTCGCAAAAAGAGATGATCAGCGGGCTGTTGCGTCATGATGTGGATTATATCGTCATGAACCGAATTAATTATAGTTATGCGCTAGGGCAAACGCCCAAGATGATACCGTTAACCATCGATAAGGTTATTGGTAGTATTTATCAAAATGATATTGCCTTTGGTTTTCCCAAAACGCCCAAAGGACAAATCCTCGCAAATTTATTCTCAGATGCGCTTCATATTATTGATACCGATAAGATTGTCCGGCAGTACGATATTCAGCCGGGCTGGCGGTCAATTTTTGTGATTCGCAATAGCTATCAGCATCGTTTAAAAATTATGAGTGGCATTGTTATCACGATGCTTATTGCCTTTTTCTTGTATATCCGTTGGTCTGCGAAGACAGACAGTTTGACGGGTGTATACGGGCGTCGCGCTCTATTTCATCGCTTTAGAAATGGCGTACCGCCGCGATTATGCTTTGCAAGAGTCGATATTGGTAATATGAAAGAGATCAACCAAAAGTACGGTATTGATGTGGGTGATAAAGTTCTCAAAGAGTTAGCCAAACATGTGAGAAGGCAATGGCGCGGGAAAGTCTACCGTCTTCATTCCACATCGTTTATTTGTGTTGGCAAGCACTCGACTAATGAGGCGAATCCTACCTTCGAGAGAATAAAAGGGTTGGTCTATATCGACTCAAAGCGTGGCGTCAATATTGCGTACTCGGTAGAGATAAAAGCCTCGACCGTACGAGAAAAGCCAATGGCGTTATATGAGGTCTTAAAACAAATGAGCCCGCAATAGACGGCATATGAAGGCTTGAAGAATGACAGCTGACGCTGACAAAATAATCGGTTTGTTTAAATACTCAGCGCTTGGTCGGTAAAAGTGGTAATCAATGATGTAAGGGGGTTGCATTAGCTAAGGGAATGCTTGATAATCCTCATCAATCTTCAGCGACGCAACAACGTTGAAGTAACCTATGGAGGCCCTGGTCCTCCCGCAACACTAATTCGTGAATCTGGTCAGATCCGGAAGGAAGCAGCCACAGCGAACGACGTGTGTGCCGGGATGTGGCTGGGGCTTCCACC
>JBQGON010000160.1:0-1788 GCA_052087065.1 Vibrio sp.
TAGATAGTTACCCAATCACAACGGCTAACGGACAAGAGTTGACTCTGATGGGCATCGATCCGACCGCGATGCTGCCGCTCAATACGGGCTTGAAAATCACTGAGGCCACAACGTTGGCACTGATGTACCCACCATATCCTGTGATGGTGAGCGCTGATCTGGCAAAACGTCAGAAATGGCGGCAAGGGCAGAAAGTGACCTTGGATAATGGCACCGTGATTGGACCAATGATGATTGACCATCAAGGTCAGGTGAAAGGGACACATGCCATTGCTGATTTATCGGTGGTTCGTGGTTTAAAGCATGATTCTGGATTAGGTGTGATAGCGTGCGGAACGATGACCGCCGCTGAGCTTCAGGCGCTCAAACAGTATCTACCGGATAATTTAGTCGTTGTGCGTACCGCGAAACCGGAGTTGCAGCGGCTGACGGATGCGTTTCACCTGAATTTAACCGCAATGGGGATGCTGTCATTTTTAGTTGGGCTGTTCATTTTCTATCAAGCGATGTCATTGTCGATGATTCAACGTCAACCATTGGTAGGACTACTGCGTCAAGCGGGGGCGTCACACCGACAATTGGCACAAGCCATTACCATAGAATTAATTGGATTAATTTTAGTCAGCTGGTTGTGCGGTAATGTGTTTGGATTGATGCTCGCGAATCAGTTAATTCCGTCGGTGTCGCAGAGTTTAAGAGATTTATACGATGCCAATGTTGGCTTGTCTGTGCATTGGGATTGGAGCTGGAGCTTATATACTTTAATGATGGCAACCGCTGGCGCTTTTCTATCCTGTGCGTGGCCGTTAGTACGCTTGTTGACATCGCCACCGATTCGGTTGACGGCGAAATTATCGTTAATTCGTTTTGCTGGGCGTGAGTTTGCATTGCAAGCCATTCTGGCCTTTATCCTCATTATTGCGGCGTTTGTGCTCAATTACCTTCCCAAAACACAGATGCAGAGCTTTGTGTTGATTGGTCTGATTTTACTCAGTGCGGCGCTGTTAACGCCTTATATCATCTGGAAAACCTTTGATATTTTGTCTTTTCGTTTGCCGTGGGTCAAAGTGCGCTGGTTCTTTGCAGATGCCGCGGCGAGTATGAGTTTTCGTGGCATTGCGACCATGGCATTTATTATCGCGATGGCGGCGAATATTGGTGTTGAAACCATCGTTGGTAGTTTCCGGATAACGACGGATAAGTGGCTGGATGAACGTTTAGCCGCAGATTTGTATTTATATCCGAGTTCGGATAAAGCGTCGGTGGTCAGTCATTGGCTGGAAAAACAGCCAGAAGTGAGTGCAGTGTGGTGGCGCTGGGAGAAAGACGTGTCGTCTAATCAAGGCACTCTGCAAATGGTGAGTACGGGTAATTCGCTGCACGAGCGAGACGCACTAACGGTGAAATCAGCCGTGCCTCATTATTGGTATTTTTTACACACGTCGCGCTCGGTGATGATCAGTGAAACTCTGGCATCAAAACATCATTTACGTCCTGGTGAATTTATCGATTTGCCCGGCCAGATGGGTAAGCACTGGTTGATCGCAGGAGTGTATTACGACTATGGCAATCCTTACGGACAAATTATGATGTCACAGTATCATTGGTTGTCGGCGTTTGTTGGCGAGGGGCGGGTAGGCTTAGCGGTCTTGACTCGAGACCGTCAGCATGACGTTGCTCCACTTAAGTCTCGTCTGAATACTCATTTCCTCTTTGATGTCGAGCGAGTGCACAGCAATAGTTATTTGCATACTCAGGCCATGAAAGTGTTTGACCGTACTTTCCTAA
>JBQGON010000160.1:1798-8068 GCA_052087065.1 Vibrio sp.
TTCCTAATTACCGATACGCTGGGTAATATCACGATGCTGATCGCGGTGTTCGGCATTTTCTTTGCTACTGTAGCGGGTGAGTTCTCGCGAAAACGGCATGTGGCTCTACTGCGGGTGCTAGGAGTTTCAGCTAAAGAGTTAGTGTGTATGGGCGCGTTACAATTGTTGGTATTTTGGGTGATTGCGGTCGTGATTGCGATTCCGTTAGGCATTTGGTCATCACAATTGATGATGAATGTGTTTATTAAGGATTCATTTGGTTGGACGATGGAGGCACACATGATTCCTGAAAAGTATCTGCAAACGGCGATGTTCTCAATGTTGGCATTGTTGGTTGCTGGCGCTTTGCCCGTCATGCGCTTAGTGCGTCGTTCACCGATGAAATCGCTTAGGGATGCGGTGTAATGATAGGTCGCATTACCAGTGTTGTTGCCATTATTTTACTCATTTTAATCATGGGGTTTGTTGGCTATCAGCTATTTCAAAGCCACAATGATACTCATCCATTATCGCTCAAGCCGAATCAAAACAAATTTCATTCCGCGAGCGAGCAAGATTACACTCCGGTTGCGACGACACATAATGTCACATTACCTGCGGGTTTTGCTTTTCATTCTGGTTATCAGCATGAGTGGTGGACGCTTGCGGCTAATGTAAAAACTGACGCTGGTCATCAGTATGGGATTCATTGGCAATTTTTCCGTTTAGCGCATGATGCAACCTCCCAAACGCAGCTGTATCTCGCGCAGGTGACGATCTCCGATCGCTCTCATCATTGGTATGCCCAGCGTATCGCGCGCAGTGGTTCAGAGCAGGCGGGTTTGCAGATCAACCCGTTCGATTTATGGATTGATAATTGGCATTTGAGTAGTCTTGATTCGCTACCATTATCTGGCCAATTAAATGTCTTTACCAAGCAATGGGGCATGCAACTGGCGCTAACTCCAATGTCTAAGATAATCATGCCGGGTCAAGGTGGTGTGCAATCGTGGGGGAAAACCAGTGCCAACCATCCTTTGGGCAATGCGGCCTCTTTAGGCTGGCAAGCTCCTATTGTCGGCATTTCTGGCCGCTTAACGCTGCCTAATCATAGGCAGCCCATTCACGTATCAGGAAAAGCTTGGTTGGCTAAGCGTTGGGGCAACCATCTATTATTTGAGCCACAGTCTGGCAGAGATTGGTTTGTCTTTCATTTTTCATCTGGAATGACATTATCGGTGACTCGCTTTCGTCAAGCCGGGCAAAAACCCCAGTTCCAAGGAGTATTAACCGATCCGAGTGGCAATGCTGTCACTTTATCGTCACACGATATCATCATGACGCCAACATTGATGGGGGTGAGTGGGCAGTCTCATTATATTCCTTATCAATGGAATATCCGTGTGCCTGAGTATGACATCGACCTGACCGCGACCGCGATTAATCGAACCGACTGGTTACCGCTACTTGTGCCAAGTTGGACTGGGCCCATCAATGTGAGCGGCTCACATACTGCGACCGGGTTTATGCAGTTGACAGGCTACTAATGTGAGGTTTTCTGGCTGGGTAGGACGCGAAGTTTTTTGTTTTGAACTATACTTTTTATATCAGGATTTACGTGGCTAGGCTTCTAATGTTTCGGTTTTTCCGATAAATTCATTCATTACAAGCGATTATTCAGAGCATTGATTTACCGCTACACTGTGTAATAAGTTGTTATCTTCAATACAATTATAAGGATAATTGAATGACTGCGCTGTTAACCAAGTTTTTTAAAACAGAATCGTCGGGTGGTGTATTACTCGTTATTGCCGCAATCATTGCGATGATAGTGGCCAACTCGCCGTTGTATGATTTGTATAATGGAACTTTACATCAGTATGTTTTGGGGCTTTCAGTCGCACATTGGATTAATGATGGTTTGATGGCGATCTTTTTCTTGTTGATAGGACTTGAAGTGAAAAGAGAGCTATTAGATGGTGCGCTTCAATCGAAAGAAACCGCCATATTTCCAGCGATTGCGGCTCTGGGTGGCATGCTTGCCCCTGCACTGATTTATGTCGCCTTTAATTCTCAGGATCCACAAGCGATCCAAGGGTGGGCGATCCCTGCTGCCACCGATATCGCGTTTGCTTTGGGTATTATGGCTCTCCTCGGGCCTCGCGTTCCGGTGAGCTTAAAAGTGTTTCTATTAGCGCTGGCGATCATCGATGACTTGGGCGTGATTATTATCATCGCACTCTTTTATAGCAGTGATTTATCGACCATTGCTTTGGGCGTTGGTTTTGCGGCGACTGCGGTATTGTTTATTATGAATGCCAAACGTGTCACGAGCATTACCGCTTACATGATTGTCGGGGCGATTCTTTGGGTCGCCGTGCTTAAATCTGGTGTGCACGCTACCTTAGCTGGGGTTGTGATTGGCTTCGCGATTCCATTGAAAGGCAAGAGTGATGAGTCATACAGTCCGTTAGAGCGTTTAGAACACTCGTTGCATCCATATGTCTCGTTCGCGATTTTACCGTTATTTGCGTTTGCGAACGCTGGTATTTCGTTGAAAGGTGTGTCGCTTGAGGGGTTGACGTCAATGTTACCGCTTGGCGCTGCATTAGGATTATTCATTGGTAAGCCTTTGGGCATCTTCAGTTTCAGTTGGATTGCCGTTAAATCGGGCATTGCCCAGTTACCGAAAGGCGTGAAAATGAAACATATATTCGCCGTCTCTGTATTGTGTGGTATCGGTTTTACGATGTCGATCTTCATTTCGTCGTTAGCCTTTGGCAGCGAGCTATCCCATTATGATACTTACGCGAGGTTAGGTATTTTGATGGGCTCAACAACGGCAGCGGTAGTTGGATTTATCATGCTGAGCTTGTCGTTACCGAAGAAAGAAAATGTCTTACATCCGATGACAGAAGAGCGCTAGTTACCGCTTTTTTTAAGCGACTGCTCTTACCATCTCAATACCGCCCACATCATGTGGGCGGTATTGTTTTAGCACAGCGCAGAGTCCTTGTGTGCCATTTTGGTTGTAGCGTGATAGGTGGCATAGCGATTTACGGACATGGCGATTGGTGCTGCAGCAGGTAAGTATTGAACGACATAAGCGTCATGACGGCTGGATGATGGGTGAGGGTAGAATAGAAAAAATCCGGTAAACCTCGTTTGCCGGATTTTTTCTATAAATGTACTAACAACTCAATGTTTATGTTGACTTAACGGTTGATGTGGCTAGCAATGGCTTATTGCCGTGATGTATGCGCATTGCTATCACTGGCTTTAACTTTCCAACTATAAGACAAAGTGTTTTAGTCCGTCATCCAATTGGCGTGATAATGCGGCCAATTCTTCACTTTCCTTAGCCAGATAATTAGCTGCTGTCGACATTTCTGACGATGAATCATTGATGCTACTGACATTTTTATTCATGTCTTCTGCAACCACACTTTGTTCTTCTGCAGCCGTTGCGATTTGGATGGCGTTGTCATTCACTTTTTGTATGTGATTGACGATGAGGCCTAAATCTTTACCCGCATTTTCAGCTCTTTCTACACTTGCGTATGCCAGTTTTTGGCTTGCTTCCATCGAGTTAACAGACGTCATTGCTAATTGCTGTAAGCGGGTGATCGTCGTTTGGATTTCATCGGTTGAGTGATGAGTACGACTGGCTAAGTTACGAACCTCATCAGCCACGACAGCAAATCCTCTGCCTTGCTCGCCAGCCCGTGCTGCTTCAATCGCAGCGTTAAGAGCGAGTAAGTTGGTTTGTTCTGAGATACCACTGATGACCGCGGTGACCGCACTAATTTCCATTACGCCCTCTTTCAGCTCGTTGACTTGGGTATTTGCTGATTCGAGTTCATTTGTTAGTGATTTTATGCTGTCGACACTGGCGTTTACATCTTTATCGCCCGTGCTCGCTTCTTGAGTGGCACTTTGAGTATCTTGCGCGGTATCTTCGGCATGACGAGCTACTTCGGATACGGTTGCACTCATTTCGTTCATGGCGGTTGCTAGGTTACTTAATTGGTTCTGTTGGCTATTGACGGCTTGACTGGTTTCTTCCGCGCTCGATGCAATTCTGATCGCAGCGCCTGAGACTGAATTGTCTGATTCAACGGATTTTTTGAGTGCGTTATGAACGTCTGAAATACTTTCGTTAATACCTCGACCCAAAGCACCGATTTCATCACGGCCATCATAGTCAACCCGTGCTGTCATATCACCTTTGGAGATATTTTTCATCGTATCCATAATCAAATTAAGCGGATGGACGATTGAGCGGCGAATAACGATTCCGAATATGAACATCAAGATCATGACGACCACCGCCACGATTGCCATGTTAAAGATTTGCTTGTACACCGCGGCATCAATATCATCGACACGAACGCCGGTGCCAACCACCCATCCCCAAGGGGCAAACCCTTGAACGTAAGCTATTTTCTTAGATTCTTCACCATTAGCTTCCGGCAATTTATATTCAATTGTCCCGTGTTTGCCCCCATCAGCGAGCGAGACGACCTCCTTCCAAAATTTGACCCTATCGGAGGGCGAGCCTGGTTCTCCCATTTGCTGGCCGAGAAATTTTGGGTTGGGATTCACCAATATGAATCTTTGTGGATTCATCACGAACAGATAATTATTATCCGAATAGCGAAATTCAGTGAGCAGTTTTTTCGCCATCGCTTGGGCTTGCTCTTTTGGATAGGTATTATTAAGGTAAGTTAATTGCTTAATAGTCCCTTGAATAATGGATGTTAACTGGGCTTTACGTTCATTCTTCAGGCTATTATTGAGCGCGGTTGCAGTCAAACAGAGAAGTAGGATGAAGCCCAGTAAACTGGCTGAGGTCAATATTGTGAACTTACGGCCAACCTTTATATGTTTTAGTTGAAGCATATTGATATACCACCTAGCAAATTGGTCTAATTTTTATTTGAAATGAGGTCTGGGGCTATCCGACCGTGTACGAATATTTTTTTTCCCTATCTAAGGTTGGTCTAACCCCGTTTTTTTTCTAATGTGAATCTAGCAGAATGTTAATTAGATCAAATTTTTTATAAAAATATAAAGTTGTTTATTTGGTTGAAAAAACATGAAAAAGGGCTATGGATTAAGACCTTTACTGCGCATACTTAGGTCTAATCGCGTTGAAACGATGGGGGTCTCTCTGCGGCATTTTCGCATGGTGGGCGAGTTTAAGACGATAAGAAAACGAATGCCTATTATCAAATAGATCGGGACGTGACATACTCACAAAAGTACAACTAATCAATGGGCGAGATTCCCGGTAATTAGGCATACATGGTGTCACTATGCCCCATGTCTGCAAAGCCGGTTGGTCAGAGGTAGAGGTCAATGCTAAAAATAGCAATGTTAAGTACAGGCGAAGAAGTCTTACATGGTGATATCGTCGACACTAATGCCGCTTGGTTAGGGCAAGAATGTTTTCATCATGGCTTTGCGCTTTGCAAGCGCTCGACTGTGGGGGATGCCAAGCAGTCTTTGATTGAAGAGTTAACGATGTTGGCATTTAATTGCGATGTCGTGATTGTTAATGGTGGTTTAGGGCCAACCAGTGATGATCTGAGTGCCGAAGCGGCGGCAGAAGCGGCGAACATACCTTTGGTGCTGTTTGAAGCTTGGGTCGAAACGATGCGTCACTATTTTAGTGCTCGTAAGAAAACCATGCCGCAAAGTAATATCAAGCAAGCGATGTTGCCAGAAAACTCACAAATCATTCCGAACCCAATCGGAACCGCTTGTGGCTTTAAAATGAAAATTCATGAGTGCTGGTTTTATTTCACCCCAGGCGTTCCCAGTGAATTTAAACGTATGATTCAAGATCAGGTAATACCTGATTTACACGTGATGTATCCGGACCAACTGGGGCAAGAATGTAGTTACTTTTATACCTTTGGTTCTTCTGAGTCAGGCATCTCTGACCGTTTGGATAAGCTGCAATTACCGCAAGGCTATTCATTGGGGTATCGCTCGTATTTACCGTTCATTGAGGTTAAGTTATTTGGCCCTAAGGGCGATGAGGAACGTCGCTTAAAACTTGCGAAACTCATTTTTCAGCACATTGAACCCTATATTGTTAGTATTGATCAGCCCATGCTTGAGCATTTAGGCCAGCTTGTCGCGAGTAAAGGCATGCGTTTGTCGATTGCCGAACAGTCAACCAAAGGCTGGTTATCTCACTGGTTGATGAGTCAGCCTGATATTGAGGCGCGTAGTGGGCATAACTGGATATTGAGTCATGATGTTGAGGCTGATTTGGGCGAG
>JBQGON010000161.1:0-5052 GCA_052087065.1 Vibrio sp.
CACAGCGCGAACGCCGAGGGATTTTAAATCCCTTGTGTCTACCAATTCCACCACCGGGGCAGCTATTGCTGGTGAAGACACCTTATCATTTGCCTTATGGGTTTCCCCTTAAGACGAGACGTACTTTACTGGATTAAGGGATAAGGTCAATAAAAATTTTAACTTTCTGATTTAAATGATCAAAAAACACCCTTTAGTGTTTAATATCCAAACAAAGAGAAGAAAATAACCCCAAGTCTATGCCATTGACTCACTCGACACATGCCGCTCACTTGGTGCAATTAAACACATTTGTTATCCGCTGCGCCTCTTGCTAAACCATGCTGCACAGAAATAACTCCAACGCACAAAGCGTTGCTCCTCAGCATTTAACATGCACTGAAGACTAAATAGTATGCCTGTTCTCCACATCAACAACCCCGAATGGTGTGTATTCTTTTAATAAAGTTAAAGTATTTTGGCTTGCAGTAAGCCACATCGATAACGCGTAGCTGTAGTTACTTAACTCATCAATCAGCAGTTTATTTTGCTGTGCAGTGTGTTGTTTGAATGGTGCTAGCCAAGACGTTTCGCATAATTCATTTGAAAATGGTACATCACCATCCACATGAGACAAATCAATTAGAATACTTAACTTATCATTAATATCGTCTATGTGAATGTCGTTAACATCACGCGCTAATATATCGTTATTAACCACATCTGGTAACGTTTTTAATGCGAGAACCAACGAGTCAATACTGATCTGTCTCATCATCATCTGTGCAGTATTGTTATAATTTGTGTGACTTGTTTTGCTTACCTTCGTGTACGACTGCGCACAAGCTATCGATTGATGCTGAGAAAAGTATTCACTGATGAACCCTTCACCATAACGGTTTAATAAAAATACGACCCCTGTTACATCATGTATTTTTTGTACAATATTATCTACTAAGTAACTGACTGACTTACAGTTTGCTTCAGAGCGAATGGCTTGCAATCTTGAAAAACGTTCATCCAAAAAATGTAATTCCATAGTTTTCATCCTAAATACTACAACATTAAAAAATTAATATGTATTAGCTATTGATACATCAGTTTATTTTCCAGATATTAGTAGGTTATGCGCTTATGTAAATATTATTTTGTATTTTATATAGATCAATTCCACATTATTTATGCGAAAAAGATAATTCGTTCCGATAATTATCTTCCAGTACCAGCTTTGTTATTTATAACGATGAGTGATACCCACTAGATAATAAAAACAGATACCCATTAAATGTAAATACACAGTGAAGAGCGCCATTGATTAGGCTTTACTCACTGTTTTCTGTCACTCCCTGACACAGTGATGACTATTTAACCAGTTAATAACATATCTATTACCTGATGATGAACAAACCGATGCTTTATTTGTTAATAATAGAACTGTTGGAAATTGATGTAGGTACTCTTCCGACTCACTATAAGGAAATAAGATTACGTCAATTATTTCTTTTATTTATCCCATAAAGACGTATCAGATGCGAAGCCATAAGCGCATTCTATAAAAAAATGAGGTGTAAATAATGAAAAAGCTATTTCCAGCCATCACAGGGCTACTACTAATCGGAGCATACTCTTTACCCACTTATGCGGCATCCGGTAATGATAGCGGTGTCTATGTTGGCGGTAACGTAGGTTATGTCAAAATCGATGGCGAAGACGATTTCGATGACGACAACGAAGTTTACCAAGGCTTAGTTGGTTACCGTATCAACCCTTATATCGCTCTTGAAGGCAGTTACATCGACTTTGGTAAATATGGTAGCAACTTAGCGCATGCGAAAACCGACGGCTACACGGGCGCACTGAAGCTTATCGCTCCTATTGGTGACCGCGTGGATCTTTATGCGAAAGGCGGACAACTTTGGTATAACACTGATTACGACATTGCTGGTGCATCAGGTGATGAAGATGACAACGCTGTATTTGCAGGCGCGGGCGTTGGATTTAAAGTCACGGATAACTTTGTAGTCAATGCTGAGTACACATGGTACGACGTTGACTTAGATGCGAAAGATGTGCGAGACGGTGCCGATACCAACACCGATTTCAACCAAGTAACGGCAGGTGTCGAATACCGCTTTTAGTCTGCAAACATTCAGTATGATTCATTCCATAAAAAAAGGGGCTTACGCCCCTTTTTCTTTTATCTCTTTGTAACATCACTGATTTATAAGAATAATTGAAGTAGTGATGTCGCTAGAATCAGCATCAACGCGCCACCTAAGCGAGATGAAATCTGTGCGAATGGCATTAAGCTCATACGTTTGCATGATGCAAGCACGGCTACGTCGCCCGTACCGCCCATATTAGCCATACATAGACCACCAGTGATCGCCGCTTCGATTGGGTAGAAGCCCATCATACGTCCAATCAGAGCACTGCCCACAACTGCACCAGCTACCGTAGCAAATACCATTGCAAGGTTAGATAATGTCAATGCAGCAACGATTTGGTTAAGATCGGTGTAAACCACGCCAATACCAACCAGCAAAGCCGGTGTTAAGTTATCTAGCACAAACTTAGACCATACATGAGCAGAACGCTCTAGATCACGCGGCATTAATCCAGTAACTTTGATCAGCGCAACAGAGATGATCATCAGCGCGTATGGGTGCATATCAATAACAGAATGCAACAATGTACCAATGAGGAACATAGTGATAGCAAGTAACGCGCCTAGTCCAAGCGAAGTAACGGTAATTGGAAACTCTTCTTCGTCTTTTTCTTCATCCGCGTTATTTTCTTGACCAATAATTAACTGACCTTCACCAGTCAGTGATGGGTAACGCTGACCAAGTTTACTCAGTAAGCCAGCAATGACGATAGCAACAGCATTACCGATTGCCAATGCCGGAACCATCTTCGACATCAACATATCTTGTGAAAGGTTAGTACTACCAGAAATAATCTCAACCAACGGCACGGCACCTGCACCCATACCACCGCCCATGATAGGCAACGCAATTAACATAATTGAATCAAAAAAGTCTTGACCCAACAGTACGCCAACAATACCAGCAAACAAGAAAGCAAATGCTACACCGCCGATAATTACGGGAATATATTTGACTGCCGCTTTCTTCAGTACTTTACTGTCCATACCGAAAATAGATCCAGTCACTAGACTTGCAATGAAAAACGAAAGGAAGCCGCCACTTTTCATAAAGGTGGTCACGTTATCAACAACAGCCGTCGGCACGACACTGCTATGAAAAATGTACGATGAACCAAAAATGACGACAATCGCACCACCGCCAAAATATTGGTTGACGATCGGTGTTTTGTTGCCGATAGTATTCAAGATATAGCCAATAACCGCCATGACTCCAACTGCACCGATCATGCCTGAAGGCATTTTATTTTCGACGGTTGCAAGAAGAATGACAACGGCGGACAAAGCAAAAACGACATTCATCATCGCTTTATCTTTTGCAGATATGACAGCATTGTTAAACATATATTGCTCACTTGTAGGGTTGTTTTAAAAATTTTGACAAAGTTTATCAATTCCTGACTCTCTGCCTACTGAGTTAAGCACTAATGAAACTATTCGATGCTTTTGTAACTTTTGTAACTCTGCATTGCTGAAAATACCCCCATTTTTCGATAATTTTTTTGACTCGTGAACAAAGCCTCCGCAAAATACCACCAGCTATGACTTCCTTTTAACATTTTCCTTCTTTTACAGGCACTCAAGTACATGAAACTAAAGAGTCATCTTGCCATATCGACCATTGCAACAACGTCAACCATTGTTATAGTCGTCACGACTGCGATTTTCTTTCTGTTACAGAATCTGTACCACGATGGTCTACGGGCTAGAGGAATCGAATTGGGCAACGTCCTAGCACATAATCGGCAGGTGGTGTCAGCAGTGATGGCCAGTAATCAACATCAGCCAACCTCGCTTAATCGCTATATCGAATCTTTACGTGCACAAACCGATGCCTCTTATATCGTGGTCGTCAATAAAAAAGCTTATCGGTTAAGTCACCCAAACGCGTCACGCATTGGTGAGCATTTTATTGGTGATGACATCTATCGTGCGTTAAAAAGTGGCGACAGCTATAGTACCGTCGCGCAAGGTTCACTTGGCAATGCCATCCGTAACTTTGTCCCCGTGATAAAAAATGGCGAAATCATCGGCGCAGTCTGTATTGGTTATCTCTCTGAGAAAAGTTTCGCGATTCTGCTGTCCCAATATGGCCATATTGGCTTAATGATAGGTATTGTGTATTTGGTCGCTATATCGATGACAATTTTACTGTTTTGGAAAATGAAACGAACCTTTCTCGATTACGAACCTGAATACATCGTCAATAAATTTAATGAACACGAGCTCATCTTAAATAGTATTCGCGATGCGATTATTGCGGTTGATGAACACTTGAATGTCACCACGATGAATAATAGCGCGGTGAACCTGTTTTCACTAAGTACTATGGGCGATGCTCAGCACGGGCATAAACCACTCACCCACTACTCGCTGTCATTGGCTCACATGGTGTTAGAAGCGAATTCACGCTTCCATCAAGGTGAATTTACGGTCGGTAAATTACGTTACCGTGCCAACGTATATCCGTTGCAAAGCCAACAAGCGCAAACGGGCTATGTGGTCGTTTTCTTCCCAGATTTAAATCATTCACAAATGGAACGTGAACTGCTGTACTTGAAAAATTACGCAGAATTGCTGCGCCACAAGACTCACGAGTATTCTAATAAGCTCAATACCTTATCGGGAATGTTGCAGCTTAATCACACTCAAGAAGCCATTCAATTTATTCAGCAAGAAACCGATCATTATCAATCGGTGATTCATTCGATTGTTCGAGCAGTGCAAAACCCCGCTGTGGCAGGCCTTTTACTGGCGAAATTCAATAAAGCCTCCGATATGAACGTCACCTTTACGTTGGATTCCGACAGCACACTAAGCGACTATGGCAAAACAGTGTCTGATAAATTGGTTACTATTATTGGTAATTTGATCGATAATGCACTGTTTGCCGCTTGGGAACATCG
>JBQGON010000161.1:5062-8010 GCA_052087065.1 Vibrio sp.
GTGGAATTGTATATCAGTGACCGGAGTCAGCACGTTATCATCGAGATTCAAGACTCTGGCAAGGGTATCCCCGAGTCGATCAATGAACGAATTATCGAATACGGCGTGAGCACCAAGCAAGATGATGAGCAACATGGGGTAGGCCTATACCTAGTCAATCAACTGGTTGATTATTTTGCTGGCACACTCGATTGGGAACGAACCGAAGATAACACCACCCTCTTCATGATTTATCTCGATAAAAATAAGTTAATGCAATATGACTAAATACAATGTAATGATTCTAGAGGATGATCTGCGTGCAAGTTACATGCTTGAATCGGCTATCAAGCAAGATGACGACTTTACGGTGGTATCTGTCAGTGAAAGTTACTCTGAAGCACTATTACAGTATGTAATTTATCAACCTCAATTGATATTCATTGATATGACATTACCTGACGGGCATGGGTTAGAGTTTATTCAACGTATGCGTAAGCAAGGCGCGCGATGCGATTTTATTATTACCACAGCCGACAGAGACATCGAAACGCTCACTAAAGCAATTCGTTTAGGGGTATCTGATTACTTAGTTAAACCGATCCGCATATCACGTGTCCATCAAGCTTTAAAGGATTACCACCTCTATAAGCAACAAGTCTCGACCAACAGTACCGTCGATCAACAAGACATTGATATGATGTTGCGCAAAGCACCACCACAAGAAACACGTAAAACCCCCAAAGGCATTGATTCCACGACATTAGCTAAGCTCAAAACTCTGATCATTGAAGAAGATTTAGTTGAATTTTCTTCGTCTGATATCGGCGAGCGCATGAATGTTAGTCGTATCACAGCACGGCGTTACTTGGAGTTTCTAGAATCGGAAGGGATGGTTAAGCTGGTACTTAATTACAATACTGGGGGGCGCCCTAAACGTCTTTACCGGGTTAACTCACGTTTGGATGATCTGTAAATATAAGCTTAATAGAAACGAGCTCAATCAGGAGATCTTTTCTATTTCTATGCGGCAGATTGCGACGGAAGAGATACGATATAAATCATAGGCAAAAAAAAACCAGCATTTGCTAGTTACTTCTCATTTAACATGATGTTAAATGGAGGCGCGTCCCGGAGTCGAACCGAGGTCCACGGATTTGCAATCCGCTGCATAGCCACTCTGCCAACACGCCTTATCTCATTGTATCTCTGCTAATCAAAGAGTTTGATGGTGCCCCGGGCCGGACTTGAACCGGCACAGCGCGAACGCCGAGGGATTTTAAATCCCTTGTGTCTACCAATTCCACCACCAGGGCAACGCATATATGCGATGGCAACACCATCTCTCAACGAGCTAAGCCGCTAGAACGAGACGTACTTTAACCGATTGAAAAACTGGGTCAACAAAAAATTCACTTTCTGAGTTTAACCGTCTAAAAAGCCAGCTAACGTGTACGCTTCATGAACAGTGCGGATATATTTTATGCAAGAAAACGGAAGGTTTCCCTTCCGTTCACATAAAAACAATCTCTTTAAAGCGCTTATCAGTACTTGGGCCAACCTTGGCTGTCCCAATTTAGCTTACTAATGATCATTTTCGATACACCGTTATCATTCGCATCATAGCCATGACGAATGATCACATCCGTATTCACAATATCTTCGCCACCAACGGCAGGCCAACGATCATTGCCGCGGTCAAACAGTTCAACATTGCCATCTAACAACCGTTTACCAGACTTAGTCAAATAGGGGCCGGTAATAGTCTGTGAGCGACCATAGGCAATTTTATAGGTACTGTTTAAACCACTACAACATTTATCGATTGAGACAAATAAGTAGTAATAGCCTTGGCGGTAAATCAAGGTTGGAGCTTCTATTCCACCAGCGCGTCGTGCTAAAGAATATAACTGCCCCATTGGCTTCATCGTTTCTGGATTAAGACGCGAAAGCTTAATACCATCCCAGAATGACCCAAACACAAGCCACGGAGCGCCATCTTTCGCAATGACCAAATCTGGGTCGATCGCATTGTAGTTATTCGATGAGGTTGAGCGAATCACCAGCCCATCATCACGCCATTGACCACTTTCAATTGACGGAGCAGACGCCAAACCTATCATCGACGTATTCTTACCAAAACTTGATATCGCATAGTAGAGCCAAGTTCGCCCATTGTATTCGCGGACATCTGGAGCCCACACGTCTATCCCATTGTGTGACGGAACATAATTTCTCCACCAACTTAACCCAGACGGGAAAACGGCGGGAATCGGCTTCCACGTTAAACCATCAGTGGCATATTTTGCTGGAATACCGTCGCCTGTATAAAATTGCCACCAAGTACCATTTTGATACATCAGTGTCGGATCGTGAGTAAAAGTATCCCCAGTAACCGCCCAGTGATCGGTGCTACCATTGGTTTGAGAAGGATCATAAGGCGTCGATTCAACATTCGCTGTTTTCTGTAACTTCCATTGCTGCGCATCGTTCCCCGAATAATCCCACTGAGCAACGTTCGCACCATCGGCTGTATTAAACTCATACAAGTCTAGTGCCTTACCGCTATTGGCATTCACAAAGCTGACATAGCTACCCTGCTGCTGTATTGTCCACAGTTGCGTTGCATTCCCGCTATATTCCCACTGAACCGCATTACCGCCATTCTGTGTCGAAAACTTATAAATCTCTAACGCTTTGCCACTATTGAGATTCACTAAAGAATACTGCTCATTACCGCGATTGGTAATGATCCACTTTTGTGTATCATGATTGGTGGGCCCCCAAGTATCGACATTCGCTCCGTCTTGGGTTAACGCTGAATTGGTCTGTAGATATTTGCCGCTATGCTTAGATGTAATGGTATAAACACCATTATTGAGCGCGAACGCAAATGGACTGGAAAACACAACCACCCAGGGCGGGATCGCACTTTGTTAATAGATATGATCTAATAGCTTCAAACCCTT
>JBQGON010000162.1:0-7975 GCA_052087065.1 Vibrio sp.
TCACTATTTTTAAAGTTATTACCCTATGAGCCCAGTCACTTTTCGCAGTAAAATCTTCGTCTTATTGTTTGGCTTCGTCATAGTTCAACTCGTGGTCATTGTTTGGCATTTTGACAATACTCTTTATCAATCGATCAAACACCAAGTCGGCACCCGCGCATTGGTTCAAGCTAAAGAAATCGCCTCCGATCCAGAGCTCATCAAATACGTAGAGCAAAACGATAGCCAAGCCACCGCCACACTGATTCAGCGTTTAGCGAAAATTTCCGATGCCAGCTTTATTGTGGTTGGCAATAGGCAAGGTATCCGCTTAGCCCACCCCAAAAAAGACCGAATTGGCTACTCAATGCAAGGCGGAGATAACGCCGGCGTACTTGAGCGCGGAGAATCCTATGTCACGTTACGCGAAGGTAGCCTTGGCTACGGGTTACGCGGCAAAACGCCCATTTTTGATAGCCAGCATCACATTATTGGCGTCGTTTCCGTTGGCTATCTACTCAACCGTTTTGATCAATGGCTCGATGTTTATATGCAACCATTATTGATTGAAATACTGGTGGTCTTAATCCTCACTTTGATTGCCTCTTGGATTTTTTCACAGCATATCCAAAAACAAATGAACGGGATGGAGCCTGAGCAAATTGCGCTGGCACTGAACCTACAGCATTCTATTTTAAGCTCCGTCTATGAAGGCGTTATCGCGATTGACGCTAAAGGCCACTTTTTAGCCATCAATGACTCTGCACGTAAAGTGTTGAACATTGAACATGACATACACCACTTGAAAAATCGGCAGTTAATCGAGTTTGTCGCCAGTTCTGAGTTCTTTTTTCGCGCTCCCTTAGAGCGCAACTTACACGATGAAATACTGGTGCTAAACGGCCACAGTTTCATTGCTAATCGTATCGCAATTTTTGAACGGCAACGCTTGATTGGCTGGGTGATCAGCTTTCGCGCCAAAGATGAAATATACTCGTTAACAGCGGATCTCACGCAAATAAAACAATACACGGATCACTTACGTGTACAACGCCATGAATTTTCAAACCGACTCGCCACCATTGCCGGATTAATCCAACTGGGAAAAATTGACGAGGTACAAACGCTGATTGCCGATGAAAATACCAATAAACAACAAGTGATTGATTTTATCTCCCAACGGATACACCTTGCGCAAGTGGCTGGCTTATTGTTAGGGAAATCGTTTCGGGCGAAGGAATTAGGCTTAACATTAGAGCTTGACCCCACCTGCCAACTGCAATCGCTGCACTGCCCACTGAGCGAAACGGAATTATGTGCGATATTAGGTAACCTCATCGATAATGCCTTTGAAAGCACGATAAAGAACCCATTGACCTCAGGGGTTGTAACCGTACTGCTTTCGGACGCAGGGCATGATTTAATCATTGAAGTGACAGACAATGGCCAAGGGCTGCCACCGGACAATATCGACAGTATTTTCAAAAAAGGGGTCACCAGCAAAGCAGACCATAACCAGCACGGTATTGGCCTTTACTTGGTGAATCAATATGTCCAACAGGCCAACGGATTTATTAATATTGATGAAGCCGAACCACAAGGCTGTATTTTTTCGATCTTCATTCCCAATCCCCCAATAACAGAACACGGAAGCGCAAAGGGACACCATTATGAATAAGCTGGACGTTCTCATCATTGAAGACGATATTAAAATCGCTGAGATTCACAGCCAAATGCTCAAACAAACCACGCGCTTTCGCCCCGTTGCGATAGCCGAAACCCTTAAAATGGCGAAGGTCATGGTGAAAGTCCACCAGCCTAAGCTGATCATTCTCGACAACTATTTACCCGATGGCACCGGCATAGAATTCTTTCGTGAAATGGTCGCGGATAAATCAACCAGTAAAATCGATGTTATTTTGATCACCGCGGCTGATGAAATTAGCACGATCAAAGCGGCAATGAAGCTTGGCTGCTTTGATTATCTCCTCAAGCCAGTGTCTTTCACCCGCTTACAAGAAACGCTTGAACGCAACTTGTCTCTTCACAGTGCGATGAATGCGTATGACAATTTGGAGCAGCGGCAAATTGATGATTTATTTAATATCAAACTGCGAGATAAACCCCAACAGACCTTACCTAAAGGCATCGAGAGCATTACGTTAGACAAAATTAAACGTGTGTTTGCTCAGCATATTGGCCGTAAGTTTACGGCATTGCAGTTGAGTGAAGCCGTCGGTATTGGCAAAACCACCGCACGGCGGTATTTGGAGTATTGCGCCGCCAATGGCTTGCTCAGTGCAGAAAACGAATACGGTAAAGTCGGCCGACCTGAGCGAGTTTATGTCAAAAATCATTAACAGCATATCCAATAATTAGCCATAAAAAAGCGCTGGTCATGACCAGCGCTTTGATGTTGTACCGTGAGCATTATTGGCCAGAAACCTTGCCCAATTTGATCCACGTATCAATCACGGTATCCGGATTGAGAGATACCGAACTGATTCCTTGCTCCATCAGCCATTCAGCCAGATCTTCATGGTCAGAGGGACCCTGACCACAGATACCGATATATTTACCTGCTTTGGTGGCAGCGTCGATTGCCATCTTCAGCATCACTTTCACCGCAGGATTGCGTTCATCAAACAGATGAGCCACATCGCCGGAATCACGGTCAAGCCCCAGTGTCAGCTGAGTCATGTCGTTAGAGCCAATAGAGAAACCATCAAAGTATTTAAGGAACTCGTTTGCCAATACCGCATTGGATGGCAATTCACACATCATGATCACTTTCAGCCCCTGATCACCGCGGCGCAGACCGAATTTAGCGAGCAGATCGATAACCGATGCTGCTTCGCTTGGGGTTCGCACAAACGGGATCATGACTTCCACGTTTTTCAGCCCCATTTCGTTACGCACACGTTTCACCGCTTGGGTTTCAAGTTCGAAACACTCCTCAAAGACTGGCGAGATGTAACGTGACGCGCCACGAAAGCCCAGCATCGGATTTTCTTCGTGTGGTTCGTAGTCACTACCGCCAACCAAATTACTGTATTCGTTTGACTTGAAATCAGACATCCGCACGATGACACGTTTTGGCCAGAAAGCCGCCGCGATGGTCGCGATGCCTTCAGTCAGTTTACTGACGTAGAAATCAATGGGATCTTTATACCCGCGAATACGCTGGGTGATCTCCGCTTTGAGCTCATCGCTCTGCGCGTCAAAGTTCAGCAATGCTTTCGGGTGAATACCAATCATCTTGTTAATGATGAATTCCAAGCGTGCTAGACCGACCCCTTCATTGGGAATTTGCGCAAAATCGAAAGCCCGATCTGGGTTACCCACATTCATCATAACTTTGGTCGGTAGCAGCGGCAATTCATCGACCGAAGAGCGGCGCACTTCAAAATCGAGCAACCCATTGTACACATAGCCGGTTTCACCTTCTGCACACGAAACGGTAACGGTCGAGCCGTCGGTCAGAGTACTGGTAGCATTGCCGCAGCCAACAATAGCCGGAATACCTAATTCACGGGCGATGATAGCCGCATGACAGGTACGACCGCCACGGTTAGTGACGATAGCAGAGGCTATCTTCATGACCGGTTCCCAGTCTGGGTCGGTCATGTCGGTGACCAAAATATCGCCTTTCTGCACCAGTGACATCTGATCCAATGAATCGACTAAACGCACCGTACCGCTACCGATACGCTGACCAATCGCACGGCCTTCGATTAATACGTCTGCTTTGTTATTTAGCTCGTAGCGTTCGATAACATTTTGGGCGTTCTGCGAGCAAATCGTTTCTGGGCGCGCCTGAACAATATACATTTTACCGTCCACGCCATCTTTGGCCCACTCAATGTCCATCGGACGCTGGTAGTGCTTCTCGATGATCATCGCCTGTTTAGCCAGTTCTTTGATTTCATCGTCAGTCAGTGAGAACTGGCTACGTTCTTGTTCTGAGGTATCGACAATCTCGACCTGCTTGCCAATTTCTTGCCTTGCCGAATAAATCATTTTAATGAGTTTCGAGCCAAAGGTTTTCTTCACGATGGGCGCTTGGCTGGTTTCAAGCAGCGGCTTGTGCACGTAAAACTCATCGGGATTCACCGCCCCCTGTACCACCATCTCGCCCAGCCCCCAAGCGGACGTGATGAAGACAACTTGATCGAAGCCTGATTCGGTATCAAGAGTGAACATGACACCGGAAGCCGCTTTATCCGAACGCACCATGCGCTGGATACCGGCAGAGAGCGCAATGCCACGGTGATCATAGCCCTGATGCACACGATAAGAGATCGCACGGTCGTTAAACAGCGACGCATACACATGTTTGGTCGCCTCCAGAACCGCCTCGATCCCTTTTACGTTGAGGAATGTTTCCTGCTGACCCGCAAATGAGGCATCCGGCAAGTCTTCGGCTGTGGCCGAAGAGCGCACCGCTACTGACAATTCAGGATTGCCTTCCACCAGCTTTTCGTAATTATCGCGGATATCGCGTTCCAAATCGGCGGGGAAAGGGGCGTCCAGAACCCATTGACGAATGGTCGTGCCCGTTTTGCGCAGGGCGTCCAAATCGTTGGTATCTAGATCGTCGAGCAGTTGATGTATACGCTCGTCTAAACCTTCAAAGTCGAGAAACTGATTGAATGCATGCGAGGTGGTCGCAAAACCATTAGGGACTGAAACACCTGCGTTAGCGAGATTGGATACCATTTCGCCAAGCGATGCGTTTTTTCCGCCGACTTTGTCGACATCATCCATGGACAAGCCATTATACCAGAGCGAGTTATTTTGCATGTCTTTCTCCAGAAACATTGCAGCATTGTAGGGTGGCGCTCTATCACGCATCAACTTGGCAAAAATCCGCAGGAAATTTTCAAAGCTGTGGGCGGCGTAATAGCATGCCGGGTTTTATTATCGGTATCATGGTTATTATCTAATCAGGTTATTTTTAAGTTTTAAACAAAAATGCAAACAGAAAGTCAAAGTCGTGATGTATTCTACGTTTCCGATGGAACAGCCATCACTTGCGAAACCATCGGTCACGTGGTGCTCGGACAATTCCCGTTTCGCGCCAATGAACACACCTTCCCGTTTATTGAATCCAACGACAAACTGAGCGAGCTTATCAGACAAATTGAGCTCTCGTTTGCCCGTAATGGCGTACGTCCTTTGGTGTTCTTTTCGATGGTCGTCCCTGAGCTACGTGAGCGGCTGCACAATGCCCCCGCTTACTGTTACGACGTGCTCGGCAGCATCGTGCAGAACATTAAAGAAGACACTCAAATGGAGCCAGTACCGCAGCTGCAACGCTCACGCAGTGTCGGCAAAGATACCAATACCTATTTCGACCGTATTGCCGCAATCGAATATACATTGGCGCATGATGACGGCGTGTCTCTCAAAGGGCTGGAACAGGCGGACATTATTTTGCTCGGCGTATCTCGCAGCGGCAAAACTCCGACCAGCCTCTACATGGCGATGCAGTTTGGCCTGCGTGTGGTCAATTATCCGTTTATTGCCGATGATATCTGGGCGCTGCGTTTGCTGCCTGAATTTGAAATGCACCGCCACAAACTGTTTGGCCTAACGATTGATGCTGAGCGTTTAACTGAAATTCGTGAAAATCGCATGGCGGGCAGTACATACGCCAGTACCCAGCAATGCCAGACTGAACTCGCCACTGTGGAAAGCCTGTTTCGTCGTGAAGCGATTCCATACATCAATACGTCATCACTGTCGGTGGAAGAGATTTCAGCCCGTATCCTGGAAAAATCCGGCCTCAAACGGCGTCTATTCTGATGATTGTGTTGTGTAGCTCCGCTTGATATCAGAAAACGGGGACGATGTGCTTTAATGGTAGAGGGAGTACTCAGTAAAGCATCCCAGAAGAAAGTGAACAACTGGCGAGTAGTGTTAGCTTCTCAATATAAACAAAGTTATATCTATAAAAGTAATTTAACAATATTTGTTACTACCATTTTTAAAAATGTCGTGACCTATTTTTAAATTTCACTGCTTAATGAGCGCTCCCCACAAGCAGAAAATTCAAACATCATATCTCTATAAACGATAAGATTACGAACAAAATAATCATATTTATCTAATATGGATCTATTATTTTACCGTAATAAAAACTAACTATTGACGCCATAGCCTCTTTGTAATGCTTTAATTACAACTTGGCATTATGTCTTCCCAAAGTTCGGGATCGAAACTTATATTTGCAACCTTACATGCGCCCTCGGCCATTTCTAAATATTTATATCCACCAAAGCGAAAGTTGCTTCTATCTTCGACTAACTTATACAAGTAGAAAATCAATTGAACTTCATCAATTAACATCTGCTTAGTTAGATCCAAATATGCTCGCGTATTTTGGTTGCCTACATCGTTAAACTTTTCTCTTCTTGCTGCTGTATCAACTAAGTTGTCTGCAAGCTTACTCGTATGAAGCATCAAAGTTCTAACCTCATTATGTATAACTTTGCCAGTACCAGCTAACTCAACGGCCAATGCGTTCACCAAAGACATATCGATAACAGGAACGCTTGTCACATAGCGACATTTTATAGGTTCATTAAAATCATCAAGTTTATGAGTAAAATCATTTTTGTATTTATTTAGCCAAATTTCGAACTCAAAATAAAAAGCCTGTTCCTGCAAACTAGCTTTCCTGTTAGCAAGTTTAACCGTCATATAATGACCAAAAAGTACCCCGACAATGGCACCCATCAAACCTATAAGTAAACTCTTCATCTCATCCTTTTCCTGATGTCAACTTTGAAGCATAACGCGAAAAAAAGTTACAAAATATATGACACTATATTTTGACAAGCAGAATTCCTGACATATTTTTTGTCAATTTATCTGCCTTTTTATATACCTTTATGGCGCAATTTTGCAAATAGTACCTTTGGTTTCATTGCTGGCTTAGTTCTATGTAGCATTCGGTGGCAATTCGAACATACCACACAAACATCATCTTATGTGCTTTTGTAGTTTTCATCTTGCTCAGACAATGGATCTTTATGGTGGCATTCAATAAATCAAGAGCCTATTTCGGCTCCAATGAGCTAAACGTTCTTGGAAAACGCCACAAGTTTATAGTCCGGCTTAAGCGCCTTGCTGTGTGTTGAGCTCATCGATGAACGCCTTGGCCTCTTTCGGGCTAGTTATCCTTACGAACGTAATATGATTATGCATTGGGTTATTCAGCAACTCTGTGTAACGAATACGATTTGACTTGTACGTTTTCAATGTCCAGAGAATGATTGAGTCTTTGCTTAGAAACGACTTTTTAAATGATTCAACGTTACCAGCTTTACCCCACAGCTCTTGCTTAGTCACAATACGAATTAACGCTCGTTTCACTGCTTGGTATAAAGTCCTTGAAAATGAATAATCGACCCAGATGATGGTATCAGCTCTACGCCATTTAATTTGAGCTGTACGGTTATAGTTACCATCAAGTACCCATTCTTCCCCACTGAGACTCTCAGTGAGATTCGCAAAAAACTCCTCATCAGTCGATTCTTGCCAATTCGGCTTCCAGAATATTGTATCCATTTCCAAATAGGGGTATTTGAGCTTATTAGCAAGGAGGCGACTGAACGTACTTTTACCACTTCCACTCGTACCTATGACATTAATTCTTTTCATCGACCAACCTAATTTCTAGCCCCAACACATGACACCCAGCTAAGCTATGAACAACAGTGTAATACCGACTCTCCCGCCACCATCACTTTAATGACATAAACCAACGTATAGTGACAATGCCATGTGCTGGAAATTACTCTTCAACAATTTGTGATGCATTACTTTCGTTCTGATAGCACAGAAATTCTTTCTAAATCTCGACTTGGAAAGTTAGGATCTACATACACATACATACGACTTATTATTCTATCTTCAAACTCAAAAACACTACAAAAACGACCAGTCGATACATTGTAATCCGGCCAAGAGGTACCATCACTCATTACAC
>JBQGON010000163.1:0-7824 GCA_052087065.1 Vibrio sp.
GGAGTTTCATAACCTCACCAAGTCGGGCCATGAGTTTTGGTTATTTAGTACGATATTACCGCTTTATGAGCAAGATACGTTGGTGGGTTATATGGCGGTTTCTTCAGATAAAACCGAGAAAAAGCAACTCGAATTAATGGCGGAAATGGATTCATTAACGCAAATCCATAATCGTGCCAAAATTGATAAATGTTTGGCGCAAGAGCAAGATCGCGCGCGTCGTTACGGTTTGAAGTTTTCGGTTATTATGCTCGATGTTGATCATTTCAAAGAGGTTAACGACACATATGGCCATCTGGTGGGTGACAAGGTTTTGTATCAGCTTGCGATTATGTTGAATGAAAATACGCGCTCAGTCGATGAAGTTGGCCGCTGGGGAGGGGAGGAGTTCATGATCATTTGCCCAGAGACTCAGCTTAAAGAGGCAGAATATGTCGCTGAGAAAGTACGTAAGACGGTCGAGCAATTTGACTTCCCGGATGTGGGACGTATCACTGTCAGTTTAGGTATCGCCATGTATACGAGTAGCGACGATGTCAATCAGATTATCGCGGAAGCCGATACCTATTTATATGAAGCCAAGCGACAGGGACGTAACCGCTGTGCCAGTCGTTTGTCGAAAGTTGTCCCGTTAAATAACGTGTATCGGCGTTAGTTCCTGTTATTGAGTGACGATATTCTCAAACCGATAAATCCTACCTAATAAAAAAGCACCAACAATGTTGGTGCTTTCAAACCGTTTGAGTTGACTGTTAGCCGAACTCTCCGCCCACATACTCAGCCGTCATTTTCTGATCTGGATTGTCGAATACCTTTTGAGTTGGATTAAATTCGATGAGTTTGCCTAAGTGCATAAACGCTGTGTAATCGGAAATACGCTTTGCCTGCTGCATATTGTGAGTCACAATTACAATGGTGTAATCACGACGTAATTTGGTGATCAGCTCCTCAATACCCTGTGTTGCAATGGGATCGAGCGCCGATGTCGGTTCGTCCATCAATAATACTTCAGGTTGCAAAGCAATAGAGCGTGCAATACACAGACGTTGTTGTTGCCCACCGGATAACCCAGAAGCATCGGTGTGCAGCTTATCGGAGACTTCTTTCCACAAGCGAGCTTGTTCCAAGGCCTGCTGTACGCGTTCATCCATGACTTTCTTCGACAAGTTTTCTTTCAAGCGTATGCCAAAGGCAATATTTTCATAAATACTCATTGGGAATGGGGTCGGTTTTTGGAAAATCATTCCCACATCACCACGCAATGAGTTCAAATCCGTTTGACGGTCAAGAATGTTTTTACCATCGAGCTTGATGACACCTTTGGCCGATTGTTTCGGATACAATTTATAAATACGGTTCATTGTACGCAGCAGTGTTGACTTTCCGCATCCAGAAGGACCAATAATTGCCGTCACACGGTTTTTATAAATAGGCATATTTACATCAAATAACGCCTGTTTACTTTCGCCATAGAAAAAGTTAAGGCCTTCTACACTCATGCGCTTTTCAGACTCAGCGTGATGAGTGTCAGATTCGATGGGAGAAATCATAGTATTGGGTTCAACAAACGAGGACATCATAGTTTCCGCCTATTTAGTAAAGATGGAATGGAACGAGAGATGACATTTAGAGCAAGGATGCTGATGGTGATGATCAAGGCACCGGTCCATGCAAGGTTGTTCCATGTTTCATAAGGGCTCATTGCCAAGTTATAAATTGTCACAGGAAGGCTAGCCATTGGACCAGACATATCCCAAGACATAAAAGAGTTACTTAATGCGGTGAACAGCAATGGAGCGGTTTCCCCAGCAATACGAGCAAATGACAGTAAAATACCAGTAATAATACCAGCTCCGACACTGCGATAGCTCAATGCGGTGGTTACCTTCCAAAGTGGCGCGCCAATTCCAGCGCCGGCTTCGCGTAGGCTTGGTGGCACGAGTTTGAGCATTTCCTCTGTCGTGGAAATGATCATCGGTAAAGCAATAATTGCAAGAGAGATAGCGCCCGCCCACCCCGAAAAGTGATGGAAAGGTGCAACAAACAGTATGTAGACAAATAAGCCGATCAAAATGGATGGTGAAGACATCAACATGCCATTCATGAAGCGTATTGTGTCAGCAACTTTCGAATCGCGTCCAAACTCAGCCAGCCACGTACCGGCTAAAACGCCAATGGGAATGGCAATCAAGATACCCATCAGACTGATCATTAAAGACCCAACGATTGCGTTGGCTAGGCCACCGCCTGAATCACCAGGAGCGGGGACGGATTTAAAGAAAACGTCTAAGGACAGGGCCGTCGTTCCTTTTTCAATCAAACTGTACATAATGGCAGCTAAAATAAATAACCCAATACCGGTTGCGATATAGCAAGCAGCTTTGAATAGCCAGTTTTTTACTTGTCGGCTTTTTTTCATGATGAAACTCTACCTTTACGTAATTGGATACGGGCATAACCCATCACGAAAAACGTGACAATAAAGAGGACTAAGCCGAGTGCCAGTAGTGACGACATTTTTATTCCGTCTGCTTCGTTAAATTGGTTGGCAATCGTTGATGAAATTGAAGTGGCAGGCATGAACAGTGATGCGCTGACATTTTGCGAGTTGCCGATAACAAAGGTGACCGCCATGGTTTCACCTAGTGCTCGGCCGAGCGCAAGAATAAACGCACCGAAAATCGAGCTTTTAATCGATGGCAGCAAGATTTTCGTGATCACTTCAAAGGTGTTAGCACCGATACCATAGGATGATTCACGCAGCACGTTAGGCACGGTTTTGAGTGCGTCTTTTATCAGTGCGGTCAGTATCGGTAAAATCATAAATGCGAGGATAATACCCGCGGTCAGCAACCCTTGGCCCAGAGGAGCCCCACTAAATAAGATGCCAATAACAGGAATGTCGCTGAGGTGTTCTAGCATCCACAATTGCGGTCCGTTAGCAAACCAAGGGGCAAAAACGAAGAGTCCCCACATACCGTAGATAATGCTCGGTACTGCAGAGAGTAGCTCGATAGCGATGCCCACAGGATAAGAAATCCACTTTGGCATAAGCTCAGAAAGTGTAATGGCAATCGCAATACCGACGGGCGTCGCCAGTACGACAGCAATAAGAGAAGAAACTAAGGTGCCATATAATGCGTTTCCAGCACCAAAAACAAAATTAATCGGGTCCCATCGGGTACTAAAAATAAAGTTAAAGCCGAATTCTTTAATGGCTGGCATGGCGCCCCCAACAAGGGTCGCAAAAATAGCTGCCATTGTGATGGTAACCAAGAAAGCACTAAAAAAGCTTCCTTGTTTAAAGCATCGGTCATAAGTCGCGTGAGTAGCAATCACAATACATTACCATTGGTTGAATATGGAATAAGACCTCTGACAATAATAGTCAGAGGTCAACTTGTTGTAACAACAGTCAATTAGTAAACAGCTTTACCATTGGCTTTGATGTCTTTAGACCACATGTCTTCGACCATGGATACAACAGATTTTGGCATTGGCACATAACCCAGTGATGACGCTAGTTCACCATGGTTGTAACCCCAGTTAAAGAATTTCAGTACTTCTTTGGCATTGTCTGCATTAGCTTGATCTTTATACATCAAGATGAAGGTTGCAGCAGTCATTGGCCAAGAATCTGCGCCTGGTTGGTTATTCAAGTCGATAGCGAAACCTGGTGCTGATTTCCAATCTGCGTTTGCAGCGGCGGCTTGGAAAGATTTCAGCGTTGGTTTGACGTAGTGACCTGATTTGTTTTTCATTGCTGTATAAGTCAGGTTATTTTGCTCAGCATAGGCGTACTCAACATACCCAACGGCACCTGGCGTACGTTTTACTAAGTTAGCCACGCCTGCGTTGCCTTTACCACCGAGATTGGTCGCAGCTTTTGGCCATACAACTTCTTTACCTTGACCGACTTGTGTTTTCCAATCTGAATTGACTTTAGAAAGGTAACCGGTGTAGTTGTATGAAGTGCCGGACGCATCAGAGCGGTGAACGGTAACAATAGGTCGGTGTGGTAGAGAAAGAGAACCGTTGTCCGCTTTGACTTCTGCTGCATCCCAGTACTTGACTTTACCTAGGTAAATATCAGCAAGCAATTTGCCTGAAATTCGTAATTCACCAGGTGCGATGCCTTTAATGTTAACGACAGGAACAATAGAACCCATCACGGCCGGAAACTGAGTAAGACCGATTTTTTTTAATTGTTTTTCACTTAGAGGTGCATCCGATGCGCCGAAGTCGACTGTTTTCGCAGAAATTTGCTTAATACCACCACCAGAACCAATTGCTTGGTAGTTAAGTTTTACGCCAGTTTCTGATTTGTAATTCTTTGCCCATTTCATATAAACAGGATATGGGAAAGTCGCACCTGCGCCGTTGATTGTTGTATCGGCAAATGCACTAGCCGATAACACAGATAATGAAGCAGCAGCTAAGACAGCGAGTTTTTTCATTTTTGAATCCCTAAAAGAAAAGATGACTTGTTGTTTCGAGGTAGGATGTTAAGAGTATGGGAAGGGTATTTAAAGCATCATTTCTCAATATAACTTTCCAAATATAGAGAGTTAATTTTCTAAAAATGAAATATAAATGTCACATTACTGGTGTATTTAAAGGAGGGTTTTAATAGGTAAGTTTGTATCTTACTTTAAGATTGATAGCTAAAGGCTATTTGGTGTCATTGATTTGTCATAATCGTGACACATAAGATTCTTATTCTTTTTGCCTGTTTTTTGAGCATTCAAACAAGAGGTGTGCGGCTTTTCATCAAATCCCACTTTTTCCTGTTTATTGATGCCGTGAGATAGAAAGCGTGAGCGCGTAATGCATTGGTCACGGAAACAGGAAATAGGGTTGAAGCGGCGATAAATAGGTACTTGTTGAGTATGGTGTGCCAATGAAAACAGCGGGCGTGGGTATTAAGCTAACCCTTGGGAACTGGCCATGCGTTTTTAGCCCAATGATATAATGCGGACGAATCATATCATTGGGGTCAAATTCGGCTATCTCTATCTAATAAGACGAATGTGATCACATCAAGCCTTTGTGTGATTTAACAAGTTGGGAGGATTAAACGGATGGTAAGGTTTGGTGTTGCTCGTTTTTTTCTGCCTCGAACTCGGTCAATAACATTTGTAGAGCAAGCAACTGTTTAGATAGACGATTACGTCGAAACTTTAGAATGAGTTTTCCAACCCAGCCGAAACGACTTAGGGTAGACTCAACAAAGCGAAATGCTGGCTCGGTGCCTTCACCAAACTCATCATACCAATTCATCAATGCGGCTAATCGTTGCTCTTGAGTTACCGATTTTAAGCGATAAGAGTCCAACAAAAATAACAGGAAGTCGCGCGTGCGCAAAATGGGGCTGTTAGACTTTCTTGCTTCTTCAAAATCTAAAAAGGTTACGATACCTTGATCATCGACCACAATGTCTCGCATCGCTGGTCGGCCATGAATAATATTTTTTCGATGAAACTGACATAAAGTCGCAACGGCTTTCTGAAACAATTCAGAATGCAATGCAGGCGTGGCACGATGAATCGGCTCACCTGCGTTTTTTGTAACAAAGAAAGAGCGCCCTTTGAAGACAACCTCAGGAGTCGGTAAGTGTTGTTGCCGCGCATATTCTAAAACGGATACTTCTTTTTGAAAGCGTTCTTTGGGAGATAATCCGCTTGTTAGCATTAAATGAGACCAATTTTTCTGACGTTTTAGATAAAAATTAATCGTTTTATTGATAACATTGCGCTTGTCTTCGCCACATCGCTTAAGCCAATAGATGGTATTGGATTGTTCGATCATGTGTACGAAAACATCATTGTGCTTGTTACTCATGGGATCCTCAGGTGTACTTCTGATTCGCTTTTACTAATTGTACACTGTTCATCATAGATGTGCACTAGTGTGAAATAAAAATTGAACAGTATTGTCAATGTTATGTTAAAAAACAGAGTATTGAAATATAAGGTTATGTATTTTATGGCAATTATAGATATATGTGATAGGAATGACTAACAGTTATCGTATAGCAATCTGTATGTGTCGAGCAATGCCTCATTATTGATGGACATTATCGATAATATTGTATGTTAATGGCAATTATCGTCTTATCACATTTGGTATCTAGCCACATAATGATAGTTTGTGGACATAAACAAGGATGAATTATGAATAATGATCAGTTAGATCATCACGATGTAAAGATTCTCACGCTATTGCAAGAGAATGGTCGATTAACCAGTCAAGAATTGAGTGATTTGGTTGGACTTTCAGCGTCACAATGCTCTCGCCGCCGTATCCACTTAGAGCAATATCAATTTATTTTAGGCTATCAAGCGCGGTTGTCTCCGGCTGCACTCAAACAAGAAGTGGTAGCAATGATAGAAGTGAAGCTCGTTAGCCATGAAGAAAACAACGTGCAACGATTTATCGATTATATGTGTCAAGAGTCGACTATTTTCGATGCGTATAAAACTACAGGCGACGGGGATTATTCGTTACGCTGTGTGGTGTCGGATCTGCCTAACTTAAATGAACTCATCAATCGTATTTTTAATACCAAGTTAATTGCCCATATTAAAACGTCTGTCATATTAGATCGTGTCAAAGAAAATGGCATTGTCATTTAACGGATGATGTGTGCGTGATTGGGAGTAATATACATTTTTAGTGCAGCATGGTGATAATTTATGACTTAATCGTGCATTTTACTTGATTTAGGATGGGGGTGCGGTTTAATAATGGTTGAACTCATTGTTAAGACTGTCACAAGGAAAGTATCATGTCTGAAGTTATGAATGCTGAGCAATCTTCGGCGGCCACCGTTCGTTCTCTGGTTCACCATCGTTGGTTTGAGGATGTTATTGCGATACTCATAGGCTCTAATCTCGTTGCGTTTGGTATTTTATTTTTGAATCAAACGGGAATGATCACTGGTGGGACAGCGGGCTTATCGTTGTTTCTCCATTATTCGTTTGATATGAAATTTGGTGCGATTTTTTTTCTTATTAATTTACCTTTCTATTATCTCGCTATTCGTCGCATGGGGTGGGAGTTTACGATTAAAACCTTTGCGGCCATTGGTTTAGTGTCGTTATTTTCTAATATACAACCTTATTTTATTCATATCGATCACTTGCAACCGCTCTATGCAGCGTTGTTTGGTGGGTGTTTATTTGGAACAGGATTTATTATCTTATTTCGTCATCAAGCCAGTCTTGGTGGATTTAACATCCTCGCCTTATACATTCAAAGTCGGACAGGAATACGAGCAGGCTGGTTGCTTATGGCGTGCGATGTAGTAATTATGTTAGTTTCTCTTTCTGTAATTGATACTTATGAGTTGATACTGTCTATTATATGTGCGCTCATACTCAATCTTATTATTGCGTTAAATCATCGCAAAGACCGATATACTGTCTAGTCGACAAGGAGCAAGACTGTGTTTAATCATGTACCGCCTTATGCGGGAGATCCAATTTTATCATTGATGGAATCTTTTTTTGCCGATGAAACGGCTGACAAAGTGAATCTAAGTGTTGGCTTGTATTATGATGATAAAGGCAACATTCCGACGCTAGACTCTGTAAGAGAAGCGACTCACAACTATCAACATCAGCCAGAAGAGCCATGTGTGTATTTACCGATGGATGGGTCGGCAGATTATAAAGCTGCGGTACAATCTTTAGTCTTCGGTGATGAAAGCCCTGCACTGCAAGATAATCGTGTGGCGACTATCCACACCCTCGGTGGTTCAGGCGCGTTGATGATTGGTAGTGACTTTCTCAAAAGTTTTTATCCACAATCGAAAATCTGGGT
>JBQGON010000164.1:0-7774 GCA_052087065.1 Vibrio sp.
TATCCTATCAGCGAGCCAAAGGTAGCGTGTTAAGAGCGATTCAGCTCAATGATGCCGTATTAACGCAGCATATTTTCCAAAATGGCTTGGAAATGATGCGTAATCAAGGCGCGCTCAAAAGCCATTTTAACTATGACGACCAAGGCCGCCTCGTTAACCAATCGCAAATGGTGCAAGGGCGTGAAAAACAGCGCCGTCAATACGACTATGATGGGGCGGGTAACCTGACTCACATCGCCGATAAACAGCGCGGTGACACGTTTTATGATTATGACCCACTGTCTCGGCTAACCGCGGTGCGGGGAAACTTGGATGAGCAGTTTACGCACGATGCGACCAGTAACCTCATACCGAATCACCTCAACCTGAAGAACAGTGAGTTATTTGAGCATGCACCAGGTAACCAACTGCAAATCCACGGCGATAGCCACTATGAATACGATGAGTTCGGCCGGTTAATCAAAGAAAGCCGCGGCAAAAATCAGAGCCTAGTCACCCACTACGAATACGATTGCCAGCATCGCTTAATCAAGGTCTCGATGCCTGATGGCAGCCAAGCGCACTATCGCTATGATGCCTTTGGTCGCCGTGTTGAAAAACGAGTGATGGATAAAACGGGTTTAGAAACCACCACCGAGTTTTTATGGCAGGGCGATAATCTCATCGCGGAAATGACCAACAGCGAACAATACCAAAGCTATGTTTACGAGCCCGGTACCTTCCGCCCGCTCGCTTTACTAAAAGGCGAAGGGAAAGATGCTGAGGTGTACCACTACCATCTCGACCAAATTGGTACGCCGCTCGATATTACGACCCCACAAGGGGACACCGTTTGGTCGGTGCACTATCGCGCCTACGGGAATGTCTTTAAGAAAACCGTTGCCGAAATCGACAGCCCACTGCGCTTCCAAGGTCAGTATTTTGATGCGGAAACGGGGTTACATTACAACCGTCATCGGTATTATAATCCGAGTGCAGGGAGGTTTATCACCATCGACCCCATTGGCCTTGCCGGTGGATTGAATAACTACCAATATGTACCGAACCCGACAGGATGGGTGGATCCGTTGGGGTTGAGTGATATTCCTGGTAAGGGGCCATGTAAAGATCCATCAGAAGAGCAAGCTCCTGAACCTAAAGCGGATGATGTAGAAAATCGGGAGAGTGAGGTTACAAAGGGAGTACCTGGGCGCGGATACCACAAGGAAGTTTATGCCAACAAACCAGTTAAGCCCCAAGATGCAGTTGGCAAGTGGCACGAGTTTTTAGGCCCAGGGCCTCATAGCAAAAAGCACCCACGTACCGGTGAAATAGATCCAGATAGGATAGTTTCCGCTGATGGAAAACGTAGTATCCGTTATGGCTCACATGAAATGAACAGTAAGCCAACCAAGCATCATTATCATGAAGAAACATGGACTTATGATCCTATACAAAACGTAATGAACGTGGATAATACAGTTGTTCGTGTACCCTTACCGAAGAAGTGATTATGAAGATAAAAATCGAAAGAACAAGCAATGATGGTAATGAAACTCTAGTTGACTTTTCAAGTGACTATGGAAGTTCAGCCGCACTATGGGTAGGCGAACCCCCTACCCCAGGAAGGCTCTACGATGTTGAATTAGAAATAGATGATGATCTTGTTTGGGGAGAAAGTATATCGACAACTAGGGATAGGGTTTCGATAGCCCTCGAAGAAGGTATGTTTGTAGTTGTTGGCTCAGTTACAAGCCTTGAGGAAGATGGCTGTCTTTCAATTGCTGTAGGCGACAGTGTTATTTTGCTAGATGTAGAAAATGCTCCAGAGGATATTTCTGGTTTAGTTGAGTGTCGTGCTTTGGATGTGAAGCTGTATTCTACAAATTTGTAATGTAGAAGTGTTACAAATAGTGCAAGCGGGCTTAAACTGTTAAGCGTAGCTCGATAGAGTGGGGAGCAACAAGCCGTTAAGGATTTGTCCGGTCAAGGAAAAGGTAAATCAAATATCAGAATAGAAACGGCTACTGATGCAAAAGCTCTACTCACTGAATCTCGTGGAAATATGAATAAAAATTATGCGAAGGATAAAGGGAAGACTTCTTCGAAAGGCTATGAGACCGATAATTCCCAAAATGCGAGGGAGCTTGGAACCGGAAATGACCTCAAGCATCTTAAGTGGAAGGATGGAAAATCTAAAAATAAACAAGACACCTATAATAATTTGCGGACATTGACGCCTAGGCAATAAAACCTAGTATTGTTTAATGATCGTGGCGAAATGATTGCCAAAACTGAGCTAAATGGCGTCGTCACTGAGTTCCGTTATCACAAAAATTTGCTAACAGAAGTCATTCGAGATAGCGCCCTATATAGTATTAACTGAGACCCCCACCGCTAAACGAGTAAGGTCATTTATCAGTCATCAAATACCCAGATGGCAGTGAGCATACGCTGTCGTGGAACCGCTTAGGGATGCTGATTGGCTAAACGTTACCCGATGGCTCAACCACCCGTTACCGCCATGACATTTCTGGCCGAGTGATTTACGAGCAATCTTCGGTTGGCGGTGTCACCGAATATCAATATCAATGGGACAAAGCGGATCGGCTGGTTTATCTCAAGCGCGCTAACGGCACGTCGCAATCTTTTGCGTATAATGCGTACGGTAAAGTGACCGAAGTGGTGGATGAAAAAGGCCACAAAACCGAGTATCAGTACGGTGAAAACAGCCATTTAGTGAGCCGCGTGATGCATCCCGATGGTACGAGCTTGCGTTACCGCTATGACAATGTGAAAAACTTTGTCAGTGACATTACCAATGAACGGGGTGAAACCTATCACATTGATTATTTCCCGAACGGGTTAGTCAGTAAAGAAACCACGTTTGACGGCCGCAGCCTAGCGTACACCTATGACTTAAACGGTCAGCTCCTTAGTAAAGTAGAAACCGGAACTAACGGCACTGAGCTTGAAACCACCTTTGAGCGTGATGCGCTCGGTCGGTTGCTAGTTAAGACGCTGCCGGATGGCGCAAAAATGGAGTATCAATACGATGCCAACGGCAATCTCACATCGGTCGATGATGGTGAAACACCATTAGCGTGGCGCTATGACATCATGGACCGTGTGATTGAATCGCACGCCGGTTGGTCGTCGCAATACTATGAATACGATGAACTCGGGCTACTGAGTCAATGGCAATTGCCGGATACCAATGTCTTGTCTTATCAGCGGACCAAAGGTGGCGTTTTAAGAGCGATAAACTTGAATGATGCCGTACTAACGCAGCATATCTTCCAAAATGGGTTGGAAATGATGCGTAACCAAGGCGAGCTCAAAAGTCATTTTAACTATGACGACCAAGGCCACCTCGTTAACCAATCGCACATGGTGCAAGGGCGTGAAAAGCAGCGCCGCCAATACGACTATGATGGGGCGGGTAACCTGACCCACATCGCCGATAAGCAGCGCGGCGACACGTTTTATGATTATGACCCACTGTCTCGGCTAACCGCGGTGCGGGGAAACTTGGATGAGCAGTTTACCCACGATGCGACCAGTAACCTCATACCGAATCAAATCAACCTGCAAAACAGTGAGTTATTTGAGCATGCGCTGGGCAACCAACTGCAAATTCACGGTGATAGCCACTACGAATACGATTGCCAGCATCGCTTAATCAAGGTCACGATGTCCGATGGCAGCCAAGCGCACTACCGCTATGACGCTTTTGGTCGCCGTATTGAAAGCGAGTGGTGGATAAAACGGGTTTAGAAACCACCACCGAGTTTTTATGGCAAGGCGATAATCTCATCGCAGAAATGACCAACAGCGAGCAGTATCAAAGTTATGTGTATGAGCCCGGAACCTTCCGCCCGCTGGCGCTGCTAAAAGGCGAAGGTAAAGATGCCAAAGTGTATCACTATCATCTCGACCAAATCGGTACGCCGCTGGATATTACGACCCCACAAGGTGACACTGTTTGGTCGGTACAATATCGCGCTTATGGGAATGTGTTTAAGAAAACCGTTGCGGAAATCGACAGCCCACTGCGTTTCCAAGGCCAGTATTTTGATGCCGAAACGGGGTTACATTACAACCGCCATCGGTATTATAATCCGAGTGCAGGGCGCTTTATCACTATCGACCCCATTGGCCTTGCCGGTGGCTTAAATAACTACCAGTATGTACCGAACCCGACGGGATGGGTGGATCCGTTGGGGTTGAATAATGTTCCTGGTAAAGTCCCGTGTAAGGATTCATCAGAAGAGCAAGCTCCTGAGCCTAAAGCTGATGAGGTAGAAAATCCTGAGAGTGATGTTTTAAATAGCGGAGTTTTCCCTAAGACAGCGGACGAAATGAGCACTCTAATTGGAGCCCCCAGTAAGGTGGGAATAACACCAGATGGAACAGTTAGAACAACTTGGATACCAAATTCTAGCACTAAGATTAGGCATGAAAGTCACCCCCATGGATTAAAGCCTGATGATCCGGATTATAACCATAGACATCATGGTGAACATTTCCATGTTGAGACTAAACCGCATGATCTGTCTTGGAACCAAGCAAAAAACAAGGGTTAATTCTAAAATCGAAACCGGAAGGTTACACTCCTGGGAGTGGCACCGGCTTCATATCGGGTGAAACATTCCCAGGGTTGTAGTTATGATAATTTCTGAATTAAATGTGTCTGACGGGCAGATTATTGAATTTACTATTGCTGCAGATGTTGCAACTATAGTTTTAAAGGATTGGAAAGACCAAGTATATACGCTTGTTTTTAACAATATAGTTGGAGTAGAGGCATACTCACCTGAATTCGTTGATTTGTGCCACATAAAAGAAACAACTGATTCGGAACAGTTACGGAAGCTTCGCTCTATAATCGAAGCAGATGAGGATGAAATTACAGAGTATTCGTTTATCTCCGCATGGAATGATCTTTCAATATTAAGTATTTTTGGTGAAAGTGTAGAAATCAAATCATAGCAACCTCAATATGTTATTTGTCTATGACGGGATAATTTACCTTACGTATAGAAGCTCGAGTGCGAAAATAGAGTACTCGGGTCTTGTACCATTTTACTGCCAAAGAAAATTCCTGAGAGCCTATTTATTTAAATTAACAAATAATGGGGTCAAGTCTTGCTTTTGCCTGACTGGCTGTGATGGACTGCGTTTATCTTATACACAGTAGTAGGTAAGAAAAGATCAGTCGACCATGACGGATTGAGTACGTAGGTGCTTTGTATCACGTTACGTCCAGATGAAATGCCCGTGCGCCAATTGATTTGGATGAGGCGAATTTTGGGCTTTTACTTGAGGTGCTAGCCTCAACCTGTGAACGGTTTAATTGGGTGATTCACTGCTTCTGCCTAATGACCAACCAATCACTTTGGGAGCAAAAAGAACGATAACGACCGCTAAATACATCCACCGATTACCTGTCCAAATATACGTAACATCGCCAGCCCAAACTTCATTTGGAGCCGTAACCGCAAACTGACGCCCTAAGTGATTTGGAACATCAATATGCTCTTGTGAAGCCTTTTTGTAACGATGCTTTGGTTCTTGGCTGCTCACTAAACCAAGCGTTCTCATTAACTTTTTGCTCAGTATCGGCTCAGCTTTACGCCCTGATTTGTAACTATATCTGCAATGGTTCTCGCTCCCGCTGAGCCATTGCTTGCGGCGTGAGCCTCGCTCACCAAGCTGCGCAGTTTTACTGTTTCAGCATTCATTACTGTTGGTCGTTTAAGCCAATAGCTATAACTACTTCGATGAATACTGAAGACTTCGCATAATATTTTTACGCTGTGGCTCTGCTTGAGTTTCTTGATTATCAAGAATTGTTCAGTGAGTCCGACATCAAGAGAACCGTGGCTTTTTTAATATTTCATTATGCTTTTCAAGACGAGCTAGCTTATTTTTTAATTCACGAATTTCTATTTGCTCAGGCGTCATTGGTGACGCTTTCGGTGCTTGCCCTTGGCGCTCATGTTTTAATGGGCGAACCCACTTATCCATCGTAGATTTACCTACACTTATGGCTTGAGCAGCTTTAGTTACCGAGTAGTTTTGATCGAGCACTAACTGTGCCGCTTCCAGTTTTAATTTGGCACTAAACAGCCTTCTTGTACGTTTTGTCATAATGTCACCTGTTAACTTATGAGGTGAGGATATCACCTTTAACTAAGTGACCAAATTCACTATGCCACTATGTTCTTATTGTTCAAATAAAGGGGGAAAGCTATAGGATCAAAGAAAAGAAACAAGCCGGATTAATGGAAAATCTTAGTAAATAGTGGAGCGCTTTTCGGTTGTTGTTGACATGAGTTACAATATTGATAATTCGTGATAAGCAGATACCCAGCATCGTTTAAAATCACTTTTCAAAGACAAACAAGGATTCTCCACATGAAAGCATTTCAAATCGGCGAACAACACAGCGACAACAGATTAAGCCCCACCACTCGACCAGAGCCCGTCGTAGGACCAGGAGAAGCCATCATAGCGCCACGCCTCGTTAGTCTTATTAGCCGCGACATTCAGGTACTAACTGGCACTTACGGCCCACTACAAGATCCTCAACGCGTCCCTGGTACAGAAGGTGTTGGCGATGTGGTTGCTATCGGTGAAGGCGTCACCGACGTCAGCGTGGGCGACCGGGTGGTATGCGGCCACTTTGCTAGCTGGCGCGAAGGCCCTTTTAGCGTCAGCATTTTCAGCCACGACATCGGTATTACCCACGATGGCTGGTTGGCAGAAAAAGTACGACTGCCTGCCGCCTCATTGATTCGCCTTCCAGAAAGCTTCCCAGACCAAGACGCCGCCGTGCTTGCCTCCGCAGGATTAACCGCTTGGAACGCATTGGTAGAAACTGCCAAAATAAAAGCTGGCGACCTTGTCCTTTGCCTTGGAACAGGCGGCGTATCGTTAGCAGCGCTAAAAGTGGCTAAAATGCACGGCGCGCGCGTGGCGATCACCTCATCAAGTGATGAGAAACTCCGCATTGCGCGCGAGCTGGGAGCCGACATCACCATTAACTACAAAACACACCCAGACTGGGCTGCCGAGCTGATGATGAAAACCAATAACCACGGCGCCGACATCATTGTCGAAACCGGCGGACAAGATACCTTAGGCCACTCTGTCGAAGCTGCAGCAGTGAATGGTCGCATCGTTATTATCGGTATAAAGCCTGGACAAAACTCGCCGATTCCCAACTACATTGCCTTTATCACCAAAAACATCACCATCAAAGGTATCGCCAACGGCAGCCGCGCCATGTTCGTCGACTACATCAACGCTCTGGCCGCTAACGACAGCACTGCCCTCATCAGCAAAACGTTTGATTTTAACGATGCCCCAGAAGCCTATCGTTTCCACGCCGCCGCCAAACACATTGGTAAAGTGCTGATCAAATTCTAACCTTGCACCAAGCAACCCCAGAAACAAAAAAAAGAGAAGTCGAATGGCTTCTCTTTTTTTGTATCATAGATACGTAAATCGTAGAAAAATCCAAACGAGAATAATCCGTTTACTCTTTCTTCCCCAGGCCAGCATGCGTATGCTTGTAAACCAAGATAATTTGGGATCCGCTGTACCATTTTAAGGATTGATAATGTCCACTTGTAAACCTCCCCTAATTAGTTACACTTATAATTAGAGTTTTTAACCTGTTCATATTTCATGAAATATTCCCATGGGGTCAGATCATTCAGTGCACCATGAATGCGCTCTTCGTTGTATTCTCTGATCCAGTCTTCCGTTAATTCTCGAACTTCCGTTA
>JBQGON010000165.1:0-7708 GCA_052087065.1 Vibrio sp.
TTCCGGCACTAGGTTTTAATAAGGTAACGAGCAGTTTTACCACTTCTGAAGGCGTGAAGATAATGGCATTTTGGGCTATTACTTAATTTGTTACTTTCCCCCTGAATAAGGCTTTAAACCTAGTAACAGTTTTAAGTGGATTAATGACTAATTGAAGGGGGTAACATTAAAATAAAATACTTTTATGTTACTTTGACCAAATTAAATGGTGATTAGCTTTTGTGAATCAAAACCATCTACTAGGTCATGCCCAGCATACCCACGTTGGTTTGTTGAATACAAAATACCATTTTCAACGAATTCACAGCAATCATGATTATGTCCGTATAACCAGAGCGTTATTTTGCTGGAAAGATTTTTAAACTCAGTACAATTAGAAGCAAATGCAGGGCTCAGCGGAGAATTTATATAAGTATCTTGAATCGCTTTCTCCGTGGGTAAATGGTGAGTAACTACAACATTGATATCAGTATCGCTATGCTCAATTGATTGATATAGCCACTCTCGACTATTTCTATGCAATTCAACCGAATCTTCAGGTGTAAATAACCTATTTTGAAACGTCACTTTCTTAAAGTCATTCATCATACTTTTAGCTGCAAACATAGATAGAACAGGAGAACTATATAGCTCGAAGTCTGTCCAAAATGTGCAGCCATGGAAACGTACGCCATCAATTAATACACTAGAGTTTTCTAAAAAATATACATTAGGATACAGGTTTGCTTTTGCTCGGCATTCTTCGATCACTTTTTCGATTGGCACAGCACCATAAAATTCATGATTTCCAAGGATCACTATAGTCGGAATGTTAAAATTCGCCGCCCAATCAATAGATGCGCTTCCTATGTGAGTATCACCGCTTAAAACCACAACGTCTGCATCGCTCTCCGGCACAGTCATTTCACCAAACTCCAAATGCAGATCGGATAAATGTAATATTTTCAAAATGACGCTCCTAAATTCTCTTATTTAATGAAGAACGATACTTTAAACTCGTTAAATTTGGCCTACAAACTTCAAACGCTCAGCAAAGTCATTTCGTTCCGCTAGAACTTGATCATACATCGAGTAAACCTCTTGTATATGCTCCCAAAGCTGCTCGTTTTGCTTTTGGTACGAGCAAGCCATTAACTCTGCTTCTTCTTGCTTTTGCTTTACCTTACCGAGCTTAGACTTGAGTTTCTCAACCTCAGTCGTAACCTCAATTTGTTCCTTTCGGCTTTGCTGATATTCTTTAGCAGCCTGAATTCGCACTTTTAAATCAGGATAACGATTATAAATCAGAGCATTAGAAACACCTGCTTTTGCTGCTACTCGGCTCACATTTATCTTTTCGCCTGTTGCAATCATTTCGGTCACAATGGCTTCAAGTTGCTGTCTTGTTTCAATTTCCATTAGGCTTCCTTAATGTTGATTTGCAGTTGTTCAATGATTCGATTGGCTGCATGTAAGTTATCGGTCAGTGCGCCCTTAAATGACGCAAACCTTGGCTGCATCTCTTTGGGAAATTGCTCAAACGCCGTTAGTTGCTGTTCACAGCGTTTCTTTATCACTAGCCAATGAGGTAGATGTTTCGGTGTTGCGATATAAGAGTCACAGTTGATGCAATGGCTTGGGTCAGCCACATTACGAACTTTACAGCTTGTACCTTTGGTGCAATATCCATGTGATAACCCTCTGAAATTAGACGAGTGCTTGGCGGTATAGGCTAGTAGCTCTTGCATATTGGCGAAATGCGGAGAGGATCCACTGTCAAAATCATCACCAAGCACCTGCTTTAGCCTTTCAACAAACTTCTGACCACCTCGGCCAGCCAAATGACCTTGCTCGGCTGCGCTAACCATATCCGTCATAGCTTGCTCGCTTAAATAGGTTTCAAAACTTTCGGTAAGACGTACCAATTCAGCCATAGAGTTATAACCGCGATGACTATAAACCAGCGTCATACTGCTTTCTAAGTGCTTGTATTGGTACTTGATGTCATCAAGATCGCCCAAACGATTAGCCACAATAAACCAAGCAAACGTATGGCGAAATTGGTGAGAGGTAAAATTAGACGGAATACCAACTTGGTAAGGTAAGCGGAAGTTTTTACTTGCTGCCGATACAGACTGAACATTACATCCTAACGTTTCTAACTGCTCAATATCCGCTTGCGTCACTGGAATGCTAAACAACGTATTCACGTTATTAAAACCGTTCTTAGTTTTCCTAGATTGATTGCTAAACCACGCCGACTGTTTGGTGTGCTTCACTCGAAATAGTTTGGTGTCCTTAGCTCCAAATTGAAGATCCAGCAAACGCTTCTCTGGTAGTGATTTCGAATAATACTGGATTAACTGTTTGGCACGTTGACGATAAATAGCGTTCATCTTGCCAAGTAACTTAACCCCTCGATACGCTTGTTCACTGACTACCCATTCTAGTGCTTGGCTACCATCTGTTGTTTTTGACAACTCTGAACGTAAGTAGTAAATACCATCACGGCTAAATGCAGCGTCATCGTCAAGCGCCATTGCCTCACTGTGCCTCATCCCTGAATAGGCCATGACAAGCACAAAAACATAGCGTCTGATACGCTCAAAGCACGCATGTAAATGATTTAGCTCTTCCGCTTCATTTTCACTCAAAGCATCAATAAAAGTATCACGATTAAAATGGGCAGGATTAAGCTCTGCAATTCGGTGATTCAAGGCCAATTGAATGACTTGCCATTGTCCAAAATGCGCCTCCGCAACTTCAAGTTGCTCTTCGCACACCTTCAGCATCAATTTCATTATTCTGGTTGGAATCACCGCATGTTTCTGACGTAGAGATGATTTAAGGGCAATCAGAGGACTGAGTAATTCAGTAAATAAATCTACACGTTCAGCTGACCTAATAATGCCGTACTGTTGCCACCAATACAGCGCACTCGATACTTCCTGTGCGATATGGATATGCTTTGACGCGTTATTCTCTGTCAAAAATCTTCTAATAAGATGTCTTAATCTTAGTAAGGGTAATGTATCTAACTGATGTAAAGAGCGAATATTCTGTGCTTGTAACCAAAGAGCAAACCGTTTACTACAACGAATGATCCGCTTCGTTGTTCCCCATTTTACAGGCTGCATACCTTCACCAGCACCATGGCTTAGCATACCTAATGCGATAGCCCTAAGTTCATATCCAAGTTCGTCATTAGCTTGGTGGAAAGTAATTGAAGACTTCTCACCTCCTCTTAGCCAAGAATCATCACAAAAACGGCTTACCATCACCCCCGTATTCCTATTCGCTTGCCACAAAACCGTTGAGCCTAATCGTTGGTATTGTTCTTCCGAATAGGGTTGTAATCGAATAACACCATCGACCTTTAAAACGGCTTCTAATACATCATGAATCATGCGCTTTCACCTATACCGTGACTGTTGGAATAGCAAATGACCAGAATGGGTGCATGCCTTGATTCCGTTGCATCTCTTGTGCTTGTTCGACTGCTTTCTGGTCTCTATTCGCAAGCTGACACAAGATATCATTCACTCTATTTTTTAATATTTCTATCGCTTCCGTTTGTTGCTCGTTACCCTCTAGATTGGACACACTTGCCCCCATATCCGCTAGGACATAATCTCGATAGCTCAGTAGCTGCCACACATGATCAAGGTCGGCAACAGTTCGAAAATACTTGCACCAAATACACGCCAAATAGTCACTGCACCATGTCGCTTCACGGCCATTATCTTTATGTAACAGTCGATGTTCTTTGTGATATTGCAGTGCTTCAATATCATTGCCTTTTGAGGCACATAAACCAGTAGGTGTCTGCTGTAATACATCATCATCTTTGTCGATAATAATGATGTCAGAGCTGATCTCGCGGCCAGTAAAATAACTCTGCATGGTTTGCACAGCTTCACCGAGAGTGGTTTGAGTGCCTGCTTCCTCCACCTGTTTATAGTGCTGAATGAAAGTTGAGTAAGAATGGCGCATCCGCTTTTTGTATTTTCTAAGATCTTTCGCCACTTCACGGTAGATATAATTAGCCCCTGACTTACGAATTCTCTGGGAATTATATCGAACACGGCAGCCTTGTTGTTCAAGCAGGCTGTTTATGTAAGATGTGACATTGGTGCCTTTGACGCATCCGATCTCTCCGTACTCTTCATAAACAAACAATAGTGATTTAAACCGCGATTTACTCCCGCGGTATTGCTCAGTCTGCACTTTTACTTGCAACAAATCCTGCATCACACTGTTTACCGCGCGACCATCAAGCTGATAGGTATCAATGTCGTAGCCTTTGCGTGCTTTTTGCAGCATGATCACCATCGTTTTTTTCGACGTGGGTAACTCAATCTCTTTGATATCAGAAAGTTCAATTGCACACATTGGCGCGGTGTTCCAACAAGTTTTTAGCTGAATTTTGGCAAAATGAAGAGTGATTAACGATTTACTTTCTTTCGCTTGTTCAATGGCTTTCTCTAAGTGGAAACCAATTCCATCAATTCACTATCACTGTAAGTTTTTTCTAGTGATTCTCGCTTGGCATGGGTTTGATAACGCTGCATCGATATACGATAAGCGTCTACAACCACTTGTCCTGTCACTTCCATCAACCAACGTATAACTTCAAAGTACCCTGTTCCCGTTCTGAGTGAGATGACCCTCTGTTGAACATCACTTTGAATGGCTTGAAACAGTTTTTTTTGGATGCGATTGTTATCAACACTTAACGCTTGTAAGCCATACTCTTCCAGTTCGTCTTTAAATTGCGGGGCTAAGCGTTCTAGTAACAAACGCTTTGCTTTTGAAAAGCGAGTATGGAGCGTTTCCATACTGTAGTTTTTTTGCGGTAACAGCTCTGTCTCGCTGCTTAATAAGGTGGTCATTTCAGCATTAACCTTTGGCATTGCTGCTTTTAGATCTGCGCTATCAATGTGTCGCCAAGCATCTTGGTCTTTAAAATAAAATGCCCACAAATCCGATTGGTAATCATGTTTTAACAGTGGTCTTCCAGTGTAAATGCCAATGGCATACCACAGTTCATTACGCAGCTCTTTACGTATTTCGCTTTCGTAGATTGATTTCACAAGCGCATAATGATTCTTAACAAAGGCACTAAACCCTTGTGTAAGCGGGCCTGAGTTGGTGTCATTGGCGATAATAAATCGACAAGCAGTCAACACCACACGAAATCTCGCAGATATTGAGCGTAGATTATGACCTTTTCCACCTTGATACCGTTCACTGGCTAAAATCTTCTTCAAGTCATCCACTAAAACAGGTGAAAAGTGGAATAAATCCGTAATATTGGCATTACCAACAGGTAACTCAAGTATGACTTCACTCATTACTGCCACCTTGCTGAATCGCCAGTAAATCATTGTGGAGGCTAGGAAGATGTTCACCAAACAGCTTATCGACCCAACTCGACATTTGCTTATCAAAGGTCTCTGAACGAGCAAAGTTGATGTACTTCTGCGTAGTAGCAAAATCACTGTGCCCAAGCAGTTGCATTAACTTGTATTGAATGAAGCCAATCGGTAAGTTTTGCTTGAGCATGAACTTGGCAAGGTTCGTGGCAAAGGTAGAGCGGAGATCGTGAAAGTCTCGCTCCAGTGACTCTTCTGTTAACTCTGATCGCACTTTAGAAATCACATTACTGACTGATTTTGAGGTAATTGACCTACCAGAGCGATTAATAAATAGTGGTGCGGTATCACTGCCGCCATGTTCTAGCTGCCATTTCCCTAATCGACGTTGTCGCTCCGTCGAATTTAGATATCCCCATAAGCTCGCCATGAGCGCACTCGATATCATGACCGTCCTTGTTTTACTCAGTTTACCTGTTATTTCAACGTAAAATATTTTGTCAGTGATAATCGCAGGGTCTTTGACTGCCGAGGCTGGAAATGTTGCCACCTCATCGGCTCTTAACCCACATTGATGTGCCAACTCTATCCACAACCTTGATGCTGGTTTCGTTAACTCCTTGCTTGCGTAAAGCAATTCCAATTCTTCACGGCTATAGGGTGCTAATTCATTTTGGTTTAAGGACTTTTGTTTGTACTTCTTAGGTATAAGTAAGTCAGTGGTTGTCACCGTAATACCGCGATCTTGGGCAAACTGACCACTAAATAGGAAATCAATATCCCCATCTTTACGCTTCTTCTTAATGACTTGGGTTTTATATTCGAAAGGAATTTTATCGATGCGGCGCTGTTTCAGTGCCCACTCGTAAAACTGTCGAATATGGTTCATATAAAGGTTGGCAGAATCACGATCAATTTCTTTGGCTGCCACCCTATCAATCAAATGCTTACGGAAACGGTACACAGGGAGCCAATATTTGGCTTTTTCTGAGGGAGCTATGGCCATTACTTCCTGCCAAGCGACATCGTTCTCTTCAAGCCATGACAGGAAAATGCTTAATGAATACGCCGCTGAGCTAAGCGTCAAAACACTGACTCCTCCAAGATTATTGGTTTGATTGGCTCGCTTGGGAGGCATAAACAACCCTTTATAACGATGCTCTAGAAACAAATTCATTTCCAATACATCGTGAATGCGAGTCAATGAGCGCAAACGAGGAAGCTTACTGACCTCTCGATCACAATGATATGACACTTCGCGTAATGACTGCCCACAACGTGCTTCCTGATTGAAGTACGGCAAATCACCCAAATTCACCTCGTTTTTAACAACACTTACCACCACATCACCTCGCACCATTTATTTACTGCAATAAAAAATAGGTGAGATAGGTTCTAATGTCAAAGTTTTATTTGCATCATATAATTACTGTAAAAAACTATTGGCTAAGTATAAGGTTGATGCCACAATATGAAACATGGAATAACAATGAGGCTCAGCCAAATGGTTGAATGCAATGAGCAAGCTGTTTTAAACACTCATAATGGAAGCGTTCAAAGATGAGTGCTAAGAAAACGGTTACAACAGTAACACTCAATGACTGTGTTTCGATTCAAGCTGGTTACCCATTTCGTGGTGCTATCAGACCCATCCTTAGTGGCAGCGTCAAAGCAGTACAAGCTAAAGATATCTCCCCTTTAGGTGAGTTGTTGACTGATAATTTGATCACTACCGACCTGACAGGAAAGCGTGAAGCAGACTGGCTAAAGCAAGGTGATGTGTTATTTAGCGCCAAGGGTTCAAAACATCTGGCAAGCTATGTAAGTCGCCAATTAGAGCGTACTACCTGTGCGCCAAGCTTGTTTCTGCTCAGGATAAAAGCACAGTGGCAAAACAAGGTTAATCCACAGTTTCTAACGTGGCAGCTTAACCAATCACCTGTGCAAACCTATTTAAAACGCAGTGCTGAAGGCAGTTTTCAGATAAGCATCAGAAAGCCTGTACTAGCGGCAACCCCCATCGCACTACCTGACATTGAAACACAAAACACGATCGCCAAGCTCTATGAAGCCAGTATTAAAGAGAATGCGCTACTTCATAAGCTTATAAACAACCGCCAGCAGCAGCTCAATGCTATTGCTACTGACTTAATCCAGAATTCTAAATAATTGAAGAGCTAATCAACCCATGCCAAATACACCAATCAACCAAGACGCAATAAACAAAGCCGTATGGTCTGCTTGTGACACTTTCCGTGGCACTGTCGACCCATCTATCTACAAAGATTTCATCTTAACCATGCTGTTCTTAAAATACATCTCCGATGTGCATCAAGACAAAGTGGATGAGTTCA
>JBQGON010000166.1:0-7465 GCA_052087065.1 Vibrio sp.
CTTAGCAAGGTCATGAGCATGCCAAGCTATCTAGCCAAATGAAGTCACTCGCACCGAGCAACATAGCGCCGACGAACCGTATTCATTGCCCCATCAATAAAAAAAGAGTGAAGCTTGCGCTTCACTCTTTTTCTTATCTCAGATTAAGCACTGTTAGTGAACAACGCTTAAGGCGTCGCTTCTGTTTGTGAACGCAACGCTTTCACCTCATCAGGTGTGACTTTGGCATCTTTTTGACCATAGGTCTTAGTGACAAAGTTGACAATTTCAGCAACGTCGTCATTCGATAATTGTCCACCAAACGCAGGCATCATAACATCAGCGGATTGTGTCTTACGATGCACGCCATTCAAGATCACTTGAATGAGGTTATTTGGCTTGTTACTGCCCACCACACTGTTGTGGTAAAGCGAAGGATAGTAACCATCCGGCGAACCACCACCATCGGCGCCATGACACGCTGCACAGTTGCCCATGTACAACGATTGTACTTGCTGATCTTTCGTCAGTTTATCTAAAGGGACACCGCGTACAGCCATATCTTGAGGCTTTGCTTGCCCTTGCGTAAACCGAGATTGCCCTTCTTGGCTGACGGCTGGTACCGAGCGTAAATACGTCGCGATAGCATTAAGATCGTCATCACTCATGTATTGAAAGCTATGCTCTACGGCTTCGCCCATGGTACCTGCTGCTTGCGCTTTACCCGCTACTGAGCCAGTTTTTAGGTATTGAACAATCTCTTGATTACTCCATGAGCCTAAACCATGTTTATCATCACTGGTGATATTAAAGGCATGCCAGCCACCTAAATCTTCTCCGGATAAAAAGCCTTTTGTCTTCTCATCATTGGCAACGGTTTGCATCGCAAGACCACGTGGCGTATGACACGTTCCACAGTGCGCCGCCCCTTGAACCAAGTAAGCCCCACGGTTCCATGCATCACTCTTATCGGGTTGACGCTGATAGGCACCTTGGGTATGGAACATCCAATTCCAGAGAGATAAAGGCCAACGCATTGATAAAACAGCCGGAATATCATTCGAGCGATTTGCTTCATCAATTGGTTTTACTGACTTCATAAAGTATTGATATAAGGCAGCAATATCATCATCAGACAGTTTAGAATATTCAGTATAAGGCATGGCTGGGTATAAATGCCCACCATCTTTACGAATGCCTTTACGCAGTACCCGTTTGAAATCAGCTAAGCTGTAATCACCAATACCATTGGCTTTATCAGGCGTGATATTAGTCGAATATATTGTGCCAATTGGCAATGGCATCGCCAAGCCACCCGCGAATGGTTTACTCGGGTCGGTAGTGTGACATGCCGTACAATCGGACATTTTCGCGACGTACTCCCCTCGACTCATGTTCTTTGGAACTTCAGTCGTTTTCACCTGTTGAATATCAGCCGGTGAATGGGTGCTTGGCTGCCATAATCCACTAACAATGGCGCCAACAAAAATAAATATTACGAGAATAATCGCAATGAAATAACCTCGGTAGCGCATGTTACACCTCCTTGATCAGGGTATCAGCAATACGTAACGATAACGCAGCAATGGTTAGCGTACAGTTTACTGTGCCCACAGTTGGCATCGTGCCTGAACTTGCAATGAACAAATTATCATGGTCATGGGTACGACAGTCTTTATCGACAACACTGTCTTTCGGATCGGATCCCATTAATACCGTACCGCAAATGTGCTGGTTGTTTGAGAATTCGTCGCGATATTGAATCTCAGTCCCGCCCATAAGCTGGGCAATTTTGCCATACGCTTCACGGGTATGTACCGCACTACGTTTAACGTAATCATCAATGGCGTAATGAAATTCAGGTTTAGCAATACCCATCGCATCTTTCTGGTTAGCACTGGGAACAATACGGTTCTCAGGATGAGGCAGTAACTCATGGAAACTATCTAACACCACAAATCGAGCCGCTTTATCACGAATTTCGTTATCCAGAACATCGCCCAAACGTAACTGATCTTGCGCTAGAATTTCTGCCGTCACTTGATCGGTGCGATTCATATTCGACAAGTGCAATTTTTTACCTGCATATTGAGAGCGGAAATCACCATCTCGCCAGCCAACGATCGACGTCATTTCCTGAGCGCCACGTCCTGGCCACAGTTTTTCACTCGCGTAAAAACGAATGCCGGTACCTGGGTGGTCCATCAAATTACGACCAACCATATCAGAGCTATTGCCCACATCTGACATCAGCATCAGTTTTGGCGTTTCAATGCCATTCGCGGCCAATACAAAATAGTCACCTTCCACTTTCACTGACTCGCCATCAGGAGTGTAATAATGCACGGCAACAATTTTATTGTTCGCCCCTTTTTCTACTTTGTAGACGACCGCTTGATCGATAACCGTTGCGCCGTTCGCTTCGGCTTTCTCAACATGAGTAATGCCGTTATACATCGCGCCTATCGGACAAATCGGCATACAGTTGTTGTTACCACAACAGGTAGGACGATTATCATAAGGACGACTGTTACGTGCGACGGGTTCTGTAACAACATAAAAATCGTTCTGATTTAAACGATCTTTAATTACTTTTTCATTGTATGAGATCGGCAGTGGAGACATCGGGTAAGGATGAGAACGTGGCGAACCTAACTCTTCATCATTCGGTCCCCATACTCCTAGCTCTTCCTCAGCACGCTGATACCAACGTTCTAAGTCTTTGTACTCTAATGGCCAATCGCGTCCAATCCCATAAATAGACTGTAGTTTAAAATCGTTAGGGATAAAGCGCCATGCGGAAGCAGCCCAATGCCAAGTCGTACCACCAACAGCACGAATATACTGAGCATCATAAGCTTGCTCACCTTTTTGAATTAAATACCCGTTATTAGGGTTAAATTCAGGGTGAGGCGCATATGGAGTGGAAGGATATGGCGCCATAAAATCTGATTTATCTGGCTGATTACGAAAACGTTCTACGATTTCACCACGTGAATAACGAGGCCCCGCTTCTAAAATGAGTACGGACTTCCCCGCTTTTGCTAATTCGTTTGCAACTAAGCCACCAGCAACACCAGAACCAACGATGACAACATCTGCTTTTTTTATAGTCATTATGCGTGTTTCTCCACGGGTTTCGCGGCCCAAAAGCCGGGTTTGTTCGGACAGTAGCTACGCGGCGTTAGCACATCATCAACCGCGGAAAATTCTAAAGCATGACGATAGGCGATTACCTGTGCACTTGGGCCTTCACCCACGATACCGGTATACCACGCGGATAAGATGGTTTTTGCTGTTTTTTGTGCTTGTGAACTCAGTTTTTCCGTATAGTTTTTCGGCTCTAACTGACTTAGTTCTTTTTCCAATGCCATAACTTGATTAGAAAAGTTTGATTGTGTCGCTTGTAAGGCATGATAAAAGCACTCACCAAGAACATCGGATAAAGACTCACGTCCTGTCAATGTTTTAGACACGGAAATAAAAGCGGCAGGCACATCATCGGAAAGTGCGTCAGCCATGACATTAAAAGCTGGAAGAAAAGATAATAGGCTGGTGGAAGCGAGCCCCTTGATAATATTACGTCGCGTCTTATCGTGAGACGACGAAGAATGTTTAGAATAATACTTGCTCATTAGCACACCCTGTATTTCGCAATCACTGCTTAATCTCAGTTGTATATAAATTGTGACAATAATCAAAAAAAAGAGGTTATTTGTTAACCTCTACGTGTTATTGATCTCATTTCATTGTAACAGAAAGTAACGATTTTTCCACAACTTTCTAATATACTCTTTCGAAAGATAATAGAAGATATTCGATTACTTCACTGAATATTTATGACAGACAGCCCACTGGCCAGAATGTCATCGACTTCAGATCCGTTTAACATCTGTCCTAATGGGGATTGCGGTGTGATAACAGTAATACGTCCACCATCGAGTAACGACCCTCCACAGACGGGTAATAACCAATAGGTTTTGTGATCGCTCAAGGTCACCAACGCCCCATATTTCACGACGTCGTCCTGATTATAATCTGGCAACAGTAATGCGTTAACCTGATTAATCGTCATATCACATTCCATGACACGCTGTGATTGACCATGTGCAAGATAAGCCGCCTCTAAACCAATAGTATCATATTGAGTTTCGGCCACACTCTGCTCATGAGTTGCCGCGTCATGGGCGCTCGTCGCAGCAGCCAGCGCTGTGGCACGCTGGGTGTGAAGAATCTGCAATAACTCTTGGCGTAGCGTTTGTTTGTTCATCATCGGTGTTCAATACTGAAAACTGCGAGTATACGCAAATAGCACCTGCAGTGCGATTCACTTATAAAAAAACGCCTAATATCATGGATATTAGGCGTTCACTTCATTGTATAACGAGACTACGCACTCGTCGCTAACCAAGGCTCCGCTTGCGTACGACTCACACAAACATTGATGGATTTCGACGTTGGCGTATCACACAAATCACCTTTACTCCCGAGCGGAACGAGTGCATTCGCTTCTGGGAAATACGCCGCGACATTGCCTCGTGCAATATCAAAAGGCACGGCTTTAAATGCTTCGATGCGACGTTCAATATCGTCATTCCACAAGGTTTCAAGATCAATCAAATCACCTTTGCTTAACCCTTGCTCTAGCATATCTTCTTCATTCATGAAAACGACGTTACGTTCGCCAAAAACCCCACGATAACGGTCATCCATACCATAAATCGTTGTGTTGTATTGATCATGAGATCGCATGGTTTGTAAAACAAAAACGCGCTTATCCGTCATGGCTTGTGTATCTAGCCCTGTAATAAACTCCGGCAATGGATTGGTGGTAATTTGTGCTTTACCTTGCGCATTATTCCACTTTAATTCACGGGCTGAATTGCCTAGGTAAAAACCACCGGGTTCATCCATGCGCGTATTCACATAAGTAAAACCAGGTAACATTGCCTCCATGAGGTCACGAATACGATCATAGTTATCAGCCAGAGCTTGCCATTCAATTGGGTCCATTGCGCCAAACGTAGCACTGCCCATACCAGCAATAATTGATACTTCAGAACGCATGTCTGCGCTCAACGGTGTCACTTGCCCTTTTGAGGAATGCACCATAGAAAATGAATCTTCCACCGTCACTTTTTGTTCGCCAGAAGCTTGAAGATCGATATCAGTTCGCCCAAAGCATGGGAGGATCAATGAGTCTTTTCCGGGATTGACATGACTACGGTTCAACTTCGTCGCGACGTTCACCGTTAAGTTACATTGATGCATCGCTTGTGCAACGCGCTCTGTATCTGGAGCGGCAGCAACAAGATTCCCTCCCATACCGATAAAGACTTTACTGTCACCACGCAGCATCGCTTCAATCGCATTGACCACATTGTGCCCATGCCCTTGCGGCGGTTTGAAACCAAATACGGCTTCAAAGTTATCAAGGAAAGCTTGACTCGGTTTTTCATTGATACCAACGGTGCGGTCACCTTGTACGTTTGAGTGGCCGCGAACAGGACATAACCCGGCGCCTTCTTTGCCTATCTGCCCACACAGTAACTGAAGGTTAACCAATTCCTGTATCGTCGCTACCGAGTGTTTGTGTTGAGTAATCCCCATAGCCCACGTAACGATCACGCGCTCAGCCGCTTGATAGATATCAGCAAGCTGAGTAATGTCATCAAACGACAAACCGGATTGTTCAACAATGGTGTCCCAAGAAGTCGCACGAACTTGATCTAAGTACGCATCCATTCCCTGCGTATGCTCAGCAATGAAATCTAAATCAAACACAGAACCACCGTGCTTTTGCGCTTCTTCATGACGAGCCAATAATGATTTCACCATGCCGCGTACAATGGCCATGTCACCACCCAATTTAGGGATAAAGTAATGACTGGTAGTTGGCGTCGAACCGTTACTTAACATCTCTAATGGATGTTGTGGATTCGTAAAGCGCTGCAGCCCTCGTTCTCGCAAATTATTCAACGCGACAACTTTGGCACCACGACGATAAGCGCTTGATAAAGTTTCAAGCATGCGGGGGTGGTTTGTACCTGGGTTTTGTCCAAATAAAAATATCGCATCAGCCACTTCAAAATCGTCAATTTTTGTTGTGCCCTTACCAATACCAATCGTCCCTGATAAAGCGACACTGGTTGCTTCGTGACACATATTTGAACAGTCTGGAAAATTATTGGTCCCTAAGCGACGAGCAAAAAGTTGATAAATAAAAGCGGCTTCATTGCTAGTACGACCAGAGGTATAGAACTCTGCTTTATTAGGATTATCAAGCGCTTTAAGGTGCTGAGCTATCAGCGCAAATGCATCGTCCCAAGTGATCGGCTCATAATGATCGGTTTCTTCATTATAGCGCATCGGTTCACTCAAGCGTCCCTGATATTCTAGGAAGTAATCAGTCTGTTTATTTAGCCAAGTCACGGAGTATTGGCTAAAGAAATCACGATCAACACGCTTTGACGTTGCTTCCCAATTCACAGCCTTCGCGCCATTTTCACAAAAACGGAAACGTCCGGGCACACCTTTCTCACCCCAAGCGCAGCCTGGGCAATCAAATCCTTGATTTTGATTGGTTTTCATTAAGTTGGCGAGGTTTTTCGCAACGTTTTCACTTTGAAAAAGGTGTTTTGTTGTACTTTTTAATGCGCCCCAACCACCTGCTGACCCATTATATTGTTTTATACTCATGTTATTTCTCACTCGTGCTACACAAAGCAGGCAACCTGCATTACTCGCTTTGTGTCAAACCGGTCTTATTCAGATGTAAGCCTCTTATGGCGATGTTCTAAATAAACGCCTACTCGTTTACACGTCAACTACGCTCACTTGCCAATCGGTCGATTACCCAGAGAACACGGTACATAGAGACTCAATGATTTCCGAATACCATTATTTTCATAAATTTAAGAGAAATCGGCACGTTAACGCCAAATTATAGATACAACTATCCCATCAATATATAACTATAGATGGGGAATTTGGCTAATCAGAAAATAACGAAGGCGCTCTGTGGCGCTCCCTATTTGCTGATGTGTGGTAAGCAATGGATTGACGTAATATTATCAACATTGCCACATGCATTGACCTTACGGAAAGTGCATGTGCGACAAAAAGTACTCCTCACACACGTAAACGTCAACCGCTATTGTATAATACTCTCTTTTATTATTAGGGTTTTGTGAGCGCATTCCACAAGCGTGCAACACATTATTCACATTCTAGACACATCGACAATCGCGGATGAAAGCTAGCGCTATTATCGACGAAGAGAATGACTAATGAAGGGTCGATATGATAGGTGCAACCACCTTTAACGCCATCGGAATGAATTTTGATCACATCTTTTATATCTAACGGTAAAATCCGCCTCAAAACGGCATGAATTTGAGCACGAACTTCTTGAATAAACTTCGCAGTGAGTGGCCTTAGGTTACGATAGCTACCATCAATGACATCGCCTTCATCTTCTAAACCA
>JBQGON010000166.1:7475-7683 GCA_052087065.1 Vibrio sp.
ATCCTTACATCCCCTCGCAAATACCAGACATAATCAATGTAGCGTCTCGCATGGTTAATATCTTGAACAAAATGGGAATCAACGGTAATGCAACGATTTTCATTACAAGCAAGAAAGCAATACAGTGCTAATAACTTTGCTGACAGGAAAACCGTTATTCCCCCGACATTTAAGGAGCGAGTTACCGGATCAATGATGATCTGTAGTG
>JBQGON010000167.1:0-7667 GCA_052087065.1 Vibrio sp.
GCCGATGGTAGTGTGGGGTTTCCCCATGTGAGAGTAGGTCATCGCCAGGCTTTAACAATTATTTATAGTTTTTAAACTGTAGATAGACAATTTGCGGAGAGATGGCTGAGTGGTCGAAAGCACCGGTCTTGAAAACCGGCAACCGTTAATAGCGGTTCTAGGGTTCAAATCCCTATCTCTCCGCCACTATTGGAAAAGCCCGCTGATTTATCAGCGGGCTTTTTTCATTGGTATCTACAAAAAATGTCATGGACTACACACGCTCGCCATCCTTATTTCCCTTCAACACAGCGTTGCTAAAACTCGCTTAGCCTCTTGCCAAATATGAAGAATCGTTGATTCTAAAAAGTGACTGAGCGGCTCTTTTAATGGGTGTTTATCGTTAGGCGCTGGGGACTTCGAATATAGCGCTGATATTAATTAAAATCGATTATGAGAACCTTCTAGCGGTATTAGCCCGCATAGTCAGAGTAACAGTGACTTTATGTGACTAATGGAGTATGTTATTTCGATCTATTACAACTACATTTCTTTCTCCCTTACTTATGTCTAAGAAGATTTTCATCAATATCGTTTTATATTCTATTTGTCTGCTTATTGCTGGCTGCTCTTCAGCACCGGACAGTGTGCCGTTATCGGATCACGATTATTGTGCTGCGCCACTCAATAAGAAAATTCAGACGCTCTCGGAATTTACGCAACCTTTCGCAAAAGAAATGCAGAATAAGACCGGAGTTTATGTATTAGAACAAGGGGCAGAAGCAATGATGTCTCGGGCTTGGTTAGCGGAACGAGCAGAGAAATCTATCGACGTACAGTATTTTATATTTTCTATCGATAATGTTGGTTTAATTGCGACCGATTATTTAGTTCGAGCGGCAGAGCGAGGGATCAAAGTTCGAGTGTTGGTGGATGATATTATGATGGAAGCTCGGGTTGATGAGCTATTAATGTTGGCAGCCCATAAGAATATTGAAATTAAAATCTACAATCCCAACGCCAATGTCGGTAAGAATATTATTGGTAAGCTTACCTCGCTCGTTACGGATTTTCGTGGCCTCAATCAGAGAATGCATAATAAAGTATTTCTTGTTGATCAAAAAATTGCCATTACCGGTGGGCGCAATATTGCGAATGAATACTTTGGTTTCGATCATGACTATAACTTTAGAGACCGAGATGTGTTCCTCGCAGGTAAAGCCGTCCATTCAGTCGAATCCTCTTTTGAGCAGTATTGGTACAGTAAGCTCAGTGTTTCTATAGAAAATCTTGTCGATAGTCAGCCGTACCCAGAGAATCCAAGCTTCTCTCGGTTACATTCTTATGCCTGTAACCCTGATAACTTTAGTCCAGAGGTTAGGCAAGAGATCGAAGATGTACCTGAGACGTTTCATCAGCTTATGAGTGAAGGGAAATTTTTATTTCTCGATAATGTCGAATATGTTGCCGATATTCCCGGCAAGAATGATCGGAGATTTTCCCTTGGCGGTGGGAGCATCACTAAAGATAAGTTGGTTGAACTTGCGGAAGGCGCAACGCATAGTATTGTTATTCAAACCCCATATTTGGTGACGACGAAAAAAGATAGACGATTTCTACGTAAATTAGTCAGTCGAGGGGTCAACATAAAGATTCTCACCAATAGCCTCGCCTCTAATGATAATTTAGAAGCCTTTAGTGGTTATCAAAGAAATAGAGCAGCATTACTGGATACCGGTGTCGAAATTTATGAATTCAGGCCCGATGCCAAGATTCGCCAGAGAGTGATGTCAGAAAGTATGTATAAGCGGTTACCATCAATGCCGATATTTGGTCTTCATGCGAAAACGATGACCATTGATGATCATATTACCGTTATTGGTACTTATAATTTTGACCCTCGCAGTGCTAATTTGAATACCGAAAGTATTACGGTTATTGACTCGCCTGAAATTACCAATAGCGTGCAAGCGTCCATGTTAAAAGAAATGGGCGCCGATAATGCCTGGCAGGTGACCAAAGATTTTAATCCTGATAGTAAGGTTTCGTTATCTAAGCGGATTGGCGTGAAATTACGCAGGGTGGTGCCGAAAAATATACTGTAGTTTCTTACGTGTAAGAGATTAAGACGCGTTTGAATGCTGTGATGTATTAGCCCGGTTGCTCAATCATGTGATTGAACAACCGGGCTTTTGACATTTGGCACCCACAATCGATTGATTATGTTTGTGGGTGGATAATTTGCCACAGTGCATTAACTAATGGATTATTGAGTTGTGAGCGCTGACAGCATACGCCCAGCTTAAAAGGCTTAATTGGCGTAATTGGCAGTCGCTGCACTTTATCCCTTACCGGGCTGTTATTGAGTACCACATCTGGCACTAACCCTATACCGCAGCCTAGTGCGACCATACTCACTAAGGCTTCATTACCGGAGACTTGTGCGTAGATATTCGGTCTAATGCCCATCTTTCTAAACCATTCATTGGCACGGACACGTGCGGTCCCTGTTTGCGGCAAAATAAACGGGATTTGACTCCAGTCGGGTTGGCTTTTTTGCAGTTCCTCGATGAAGTGGTTGGTTTCAGATGGACCGACGAAAGACAGTGGTAACTCACTGATGGTACAAAATGCGACACGTGATGGCAGGGGATCGGGCATTGCAGATATGGCAATATCAGCTTCGTCGTTAAGGACTTTGCTGATGGCCAATGCTGGATCTCCCGTCAGAATATTGAATTCTATATACGGGTATTTTTGCCGAAAGGCATGCAGCAGTTCCGGTAAGTGGCTATAACTTGCAGTGACCGAGCAAAACAAGCGTATTTCTCCCTGTAACTCGGCTTCATGGCGATGAATGCCGTGTTGAAATTCGGTCCACTCTTCGACCATACGTTGCGCGACTGGCTTAAGTTGGTGCCCAGTTGGCGTTAATGCGACCCGCCTGTTATCTCGAATAAACAAACTATGACCAATGTCTTGCTCTAGCTTTTGTATTTGTCGACTTAAAGCGGACGGGCTGACATGTAATTTAGCTGCAGTTTGGCTGAAGTTTTTACTTTCACAGAGGTGAAGGAACAGAGTCAGGGTTTTTATATTCATAGCAGCTCCATGTTGCATTTATTGCAATAACTAGTTGTGAATATATCACTTTAAGCAATCGAAAAGGTGGATTAGTATGGATTTATTCGGTGCCAATGTTGCGCACCGCCGAAGGAACGTATCGAAGGAGCATCAATCATGGCGAACTATTTTAATACCTTGAATCTACGTGAAAAACTGGATCAGTTAGGCCGTTGTCGTTTTATGGCACGTGAAGAATTTTCAACAGAAGCTGATTATCTCAAAGGTAAAAAGGTTGTCATCGTCGGATGTGGTGCTCAAGGCCTCAACCAAGGTCTTAACATGCGCGATTCAGGCCTTGATGTCTCTTACGCATTGCGCGAATCAGCCATCACTGCTCAGCGTCAGTCCTATAAAAATGCGAAAGATAATGGTTTTACTGTTGGCACTTATGAAGAATTGATTCCTCAAGCTGATCTGGTTGTTAACTTGACTCCAGACAAACAGCACAGCAATGTGATTGAATCGGTCATGCCGTTAATGAAAGATGGCGCGGCTTTAGGTTACTCCCACGGTTTCAACATTGTTGAAGTCGGTATGCAAATCCGTAAAGACATCACTGTTGTGATGGTTGCACCTAAATGTCCTGGTACCGAAGTGCGTGAAGAATATAAACGTGGCTTTGGGGTGCCTACGCTTATTGCTGTGCACCCAGACAATGATCCAAAAGGCGATGGCCTAGAGATTGCGAAAGCTTGGGCCGCCGCAACAGGGGGTCATCGTGCGGGCTGTTTAGAATCTTCATTTGTTGCTGAAGTAAAATCTGACTTGATGGGTGAACAAACCATCCTGTGCGGTATGCTGCAAGCGGGTTCTATTGTTTGTTATGAGAAAATGATTGCTGACGGTATCGAAGCGGGTTATGCCGGTAAGTTACTGCAGTATGGTTGGGAAACCATTACCGAAGCCCTGAAGTTTGGCGGCATCACTCATATGATGGATCGTCTGTCTAACCCAGCGAAACTCAAAGCATTCGATCTGTCTGAAGAGCTGAAAGACTTGATGCGTCCGCTATACAACAAACATATGGACGATATCATTTCAGGCCACTTCTCAAGCACAATGATGGCGGATTGGGACAATGATGATGCGGATCTACTGCGCTGGCGTGAAGAAACCGCTGATACAGGGTTTGAAAACTACCCAGATTCAGACGCGAAAATCAGCGAACAAGAATACTTTGATAACGGCATTCTAATGGTCGCTATGATCCGTGCTGGTATCGAACTTGCGTTTGAAGCCATGACGGCTTCTGGTGTGATTGATGAGTCAGCTTACTACGAGTCACTCCATGAGTTGCCACTGATCGCGAACACCGTCGCACGTAAGCGCCTATACGAAATGAACGTGGTTATTTCTGATACAGCAGAATACGGTAATTACCTGTTCGCGAATGTTGCAACCCCGTTGCTACGCGAGAAATTTATGCCGAATGTATCCACTGATGTGATTGGTAAAGGCGTAAACTCAGAGTCAATCCAGGTAGATAATTCTCGCCTGATTGAAGTCAATCATGTACTTCGCACACACCCAGTAGAAGCGGTAGGTGCCAAACTACGTGGTTACATGAAAGACATGAAACGCATCGCTGTTGGTGACTAGTTTCTGGTTAAAATAAAGCAAATATAACATCATAAAATAAAAGGCTTGGTCTGCGTTCGACCAAGCCTTTTTGTTGTTTATGGGACATGAAATTGTTATTCAGCGGTATCGTTGTTCTCGTCTAATTTCGCTTCAATATCTGCGATTTTTTGTTCCATTTCTGTCAGCTTCTGACGAGTACGTAGTAGGACTTGAGTTTGCACATCAAACTCTTCGCGACTGACCACGTCGAGTTTACCGAGTTGCCCTTGGATGACTTGACGTACTTTACTATCAACATCCGCTCCTAACTCTTTGACCGGTTGTGGCATTGAATCATGAATCTGTTTAGCAAGTTGTTCTAATTTTTTTGAATCAAACATTGTCGATACTCCTATCCTGTACTGATTCCATTCTATGCAATTTATACATGAAAGTCGTCCTTATCCTTTAAAAAACCTTGTACACACCACTGAACGCCTTGGAAATAGTATGAAGCAAAAATTTATTACAGATGAATTGGTATACAGGCGCTTAAGCCATTATCATAAGCAGCCTTATATCAATCAAAGAGAGCATTATGAAGCTGAATCCTAGTCAAGACGCAGCCGTTAAATTTGTCTCTGGACCTTGCCTAGTCCTTGCTGGCGCAGGCTCAGGTAAGACTCGTGTTATCACCAACAAAATTGCGTATTTGGTTCAGCATTGTGGTTATAAAGCTCGTAACATTGCCGCGGTGACCTTCACCAATAAAGCGGCACGAGAAATGAAAGAGCGTGTTGCTCAAACCTTGGGTAAAGCGGAATCGAAGGGCTTATTAGTCTCAACTTTTCATACGTTGGGTTTAAATATTATTCGTCGTGAATATAAGCACCTCGGCCTAAAAGCAGGGTTTTCTCTTTTTGATGATCAAGACCAACTTGCTTTACTAAAAGAGCTGACAGAAAAGCAAATAGACGGTGATAAAGATCTGCTCCGTCAACTTCTTAGTACCATTTCTAATTGGAAAAATGACATGCTGACCCCTGAGCAAGCGAAAGCGCAGGCGCAAGGTGAACAACAGCAGTTATTTGCGTTTTGTTATGAAATGTATCAGGCACAAATGCAAGCGTATAACGCGTTAGATTTTGATGACTTGATTCTAATGCCGGTGAAGCTGTTGCGTTCAAATGCCGATGTTCGTTTGAAATGGCAAACCCGTATTCGCTACTTACTTGTCGATGAATATCAAGATACCAATACCAGTCAGTATGAGCTCGTGCGCTTAATCGTTGGCGAGCGTGGTCGCGTTACTGTCGTGGGCGATGATGACCAATCCATCTATTCTTGGCGTGGAGCTAAACCACAAAACTTAGTGTTACTCGGGGAAGACTATCCTGAGCTGCGTTTGATTAAGTTGGAGCAAAACTATCGCTCAACCAGCCGTATTTTACGTGCGGCCAACATTTTGATTGCCAACAACCCACACGTGTATGAGAAAACCTTGTTTTCCGAAATTCCTGACGGTGAAAAGCTCAAGGTGTTAATGGCGAAAAATGAAGAGCATGAAGCGGAAAGGATAACGGCTGAGATCATCGCGCATAAATTCTTAACACGCACTGATTATCGTCAATATGCCGTGTTGTATCGAGGAAATCACCAATCCCGTTTGCTGGAAAAAAGTTTAATGCAAAACCGGGTACCTTATAAGATTTCTGGCGGTACCTCATTTTTCGCGCGTTCGGAAATTAAAGATGTGATGGCGTACCTGCGGATGCTGGTCAACCCCGATGACGATAACGCCTTTTTACGAATTGTGAACACGCCACGCCGTGAAATCGGCCCCGTTACCTTGGAAAAACTCGGCACTTATTCGAATATGCGTGGCAAAAGCCTATTTGCTGCGAGTTTTGAAATGGGGCTAGAGCAACACTTATCAGGTCGTGGTTTAGAGAATTTACGCCGCTTCACGCAGTGGCTAGTGGCTATCGCTGATAATGCGGAGCGAGGGGACTCAGTTGAAGCGGTGCGCTCGCTGGTTCGTGATATTCATTATGAAGATTGGTTACACGAAACATCGGCAAGCCCTAAAGCGGCAGAGATGCGGATGAAAAATGTCTCAGATCTCTACACATGGATTACCAATGATCTCAAAGGGGAAAACCCGGCTCAAGAAGAGAAAACCCTTAGAGAAGTGGTACAGCGTCTGACATTACGAGATATGATGGAACGCGACCAAGAGAATGATGATAGCGATGCGGTGCAACTGATGACGTTGCATGCTTCCAAAGGCCTCGAGTTTCCCTATGTGTATTTAATGGGGGCAGAGGAAGGAATCTTGCCCCATCAGACCAGTGTGGATGAAGATAATGTCGATGAAGAGCGACGGTTAATGTATGTCGGTATTACTCGAGCACAGCGTGAACTGACATTTACCGTGTGCAAAGAACGTCGCCAATATGGTGAATTAATCAAACCCACGCAAAGTCGTTTTTTAGATGAGTTACCCTTCGACGATATTGAGTGGGAAGTGAAAAAAAAGCCTGTTTCACAAGAAGAACGTATGGAGAAAGGGCAAGCTCACATTGCAAATTTGAAGGCAATGTTTAAAAAGTAGTGAAATGATTTACTTAACGCTTTGAATAGCGTATTTTTACACATGCCCAATTCAACACGATACAGTATACGTTTAGCAGGTTAGGTTGATTGAAAACCTTACGAAAAGTAAATTTATGCTGGGATCTGACGCTTATTGACGAAAAACCCGTCAGTTGGTAAAAAAAGTTGAAAAAGTACTAGACGGCATAGGGGGATATCCGTATTATTCCTCTCCGCCGATAGGGCATGCGCCCGTAGCTCAGCTGGATAGAGCGTTGGCCTCCGGAGCCAAAGGTCGAAGGTTCGAATCCTTTCGGGTGCACCATTCTCGGAAGGCTTATCGGTAAAAATTATGGTGGCTATAGCTCAGTTGGTAGAGTCCCGGATTGTGATTCCGGTTGTCGCGA
>JBQGON010000168.1:0-7470 GCA_052087065.1 Vibrio sp.
GACGGGTAACGCGGCCCTGCGCCACCCAACCTTGGCTAATAGCGTATTTTTCGTAATCAAATCCTACGTCATTAAGCTGTCCATAAATGGGCTTAATCGCCACGGAAAATTGAACTTGCTGACCTGGATAAACTCTTATAGGTGAAAGAAGTTTTATGGTTGGCTTTTGCCACCAAGAAAGTGCGGCATGATTGACTGCAGTTACGGTTATCACCCCTCGAAAGCCAGACCGAGTCGGAGTAAAAACCTGATTTACTCTCCCTTGAATCCAAATAGGGCTTTCGGATTGAAAAATTACCTGTTTTTGTACTCGCATTAACTGGCAATGTGTTAAGATCAGCGACACTGCAATTGCCATACCGATACACACGCGCAACCTTGGTATGACGGAGCTCACAATAACAAAAATTACAGTACTCAATACCGCCCCCCAACCGGGAATCGGTGGCCATAAGGGTGAAGACATCACCGTGAGTACAAACGTCATCAACGTCCAACTAGAGAATAAGCGAGTCATAGCCCCCATGCCTAGGAAATTAATTAAGCGGTTAATGCCTAACCATGACGTCATCAAACGCCAAAAGGCATTAAGAATTTTCGGCAACTTGTTATATAACCCAAACCTGTGGTGCTTAAATCGCCGCTCTGCTGCGGGTGCATTTGCAGTGGGTTTATTTATGGCGTTTATCCCTCTTCCTAGCCAAATGATTATGGCGGCAGGTTTAGCGGTGATGTTTGGCGTGAACTTACCGTTGTCTATCGCCCTTGTTTGGATCACCAATCCCATTACGATGCCAGTCATTTTTTATTTCACCTACAAGCTCGGTGCCATCGTGATGCATATTCCATCTCAAGTATTTCACTTCGAGCTCAGTTGGCAATTTTTACAAGATCAATTCCATACCATCGTCGTTCCTTTGTTTGTTGGTAGTGGTATTTGCGCCGTTGTTGCCTCCGTCATCGGATATTTTGGGATTCTTGGCCTGTGGCGTTATTCCGTGGTCCGTAGTTGGCAGAAACGTCAAAACAATAAAGCGGCAAGATTGTAAATAATTGCGCTTAGGACACCCGCCCAAAGAGCTTACGGCAATGAATCAGAGAAACAGATAGTCAGAGCGAAGTGGCGCGAGTCACACAGCAAATTTGATTGCAAGTGGCAAACTCATTTTCATTGAGATAAAAAAAAGGACCCAAACGGGTCCTTTTTTTATTGCGTGATTCTATTTACCACTTAATACCCGTGCCGGGTTAAGCTGACTGGCTCGCTTAGCGGGATACCACGTTGCTAACAAACTTAAAATAATTGCGGTCCCAGACACTAAAATAACGTCCGCCATATGCACTTGTGATGGTAAGAAGTCGACAAAATAAATGTCACCGGATAAGAAGTGATGCCCGACAATACGCTCCAACACATTAACAATCGCAGTGAGGTTCCAAGCCAGCAATACACCGCCGACACTGCCCACGAGACTGCCAAGCACTCCAGAAAAGACTCCCTGCCAAATAAACACGCGTTTAATCAAGCCATCATTGGCTCCCATGGTACGTAAAATCGCGATCTCTGATGCACGATCCTTCACCGCCATCATCAGGGTGGAAACGATATTAAAACTCGCCACACCAATCACCAATACCATCACCAAATACATAATGGTACGCACCATATTGATGTCTCGGTATAGATAGCCGTACTTTTGTTTCCAACTCCGCAAGTAGACGTATTGATTCAATCGCTGCCCGACCTCTTTAACAATATCAGTCGCATGGAAGACATCATCGACTTTAATCGCTACCCCAGTCACTTTATTGCCTATCATGGTATATTGTTGGGCATCTTTAATGGGCAATATCGCTAAGCTATGATCAATCTGACCATTCAACACCAACAGCCCAGTCACTTTGACTCGTACACGTTGTGGCGCTTCAACTCGACCGATATTATTACTCTTAGGGATCATGAGGGTAATATAGTCACCGACTTTGACTCCTAGCTTATCCGCGACCCCTTTCCCTAGAATGACTTGCTTATGACCCGGTTGAAACTTCTGCCATGCATTATTGGAAATGAACTCCGATAATTTCGACACCTGACTTTCTTGCTCAGGATCGACGCCACGTATCTGAATGGCCTTTAGCTGCTTACCCCGCTCGGCTAACGCGGTAAAACGTACATAAGGAGCCGTTGCCAAGACATGCGGGCTACTTTGCGCTTGCTTACTCATTGATTGCCAATCTTCGATAGGGCCTTTTACCCCCTCGAATTCGCCATGGGGAATAACGGAAAGAACCCGATTTTTCAGTTCGTGTTCAAAGCCATTCATCGCGGATAATCCAATAATAATCACCGCTACACCCACTGCTATGCCAATGGTGGAAGAAATGGAAATAAATGAGACCATTTTGTTGCGTTGCTTGCCCCGGCTAAATCGGCGGCCAATAAAAAGCGAAAGACTGGAGAACACTTACGCCTCCTTCTTGGTTTCAACAAGCAATCCATCTTGCATGAACATTTGGCGATCCATTTTTGCCGCGAGTTGCGTATCATGAGTGACGACTAAAAATGCCGTACCGGACTCCTGATTTAATTCGCGCATTAGATCATAAATCGACAAAGCGGTTTGGTGATCCAAATTCCCCGTAGGTTCATCGGCTAGAACTAAATCTGGCTTGTTGACTAACGCGCGAGCAATCGCCACCCGTTGTCTTTCACCGCCGGATAGCTCGGACGGGCGATGCTCGGTACGATGCCCTAATCCAACCCGTTCAAGTAGTGCATGTGCCGTTTGTTTAGCTTGTGCCACTTTCATTCCGCCAATCAATAATGGCATGGAAACATTCTCTAAAGCCGTAAAGTCAGTGAGCAAATGATGAAATTGGTACACAAACCCCAAATGGGTATTACGAATTTTTGCCTGACGATTCGAACTTAACTGACTTAAATCATGATTAAGAAAAGCCACACTGCCTTCAGAAATATCATCTAAAGCCCCCAAGACATGCAACAACGTACTTTTACCAGAGCCAGATGAGCCGACAATCGAGACTAACTCTCCGGGTTTCATGTCAAAAGTCACCCCTTGTAATACTTGGGTTTGGAACTCGCCTTCTTGATACGTTTTATACACATTCTGACAAGATAATAAATTATTCATAACGTAAAGCCTCAGCGGGTTTGACAGTGGATGCTCGGTAAGACGGGAAGAGAGTCGCCAGCAAGCTCAAGATAATGGCTAATACAATGACAACGGCAATTTGCCATGGGTTAATCACTACGGGAAGTGCACCGCCCAATGCGAACAGATCGACACCTACCGCATGGAGAATGGTATTTAGGTTATCCGCGATTAATATACCCAACACGCCCCCTCCTAACGAGCCAATCACGCCACTACTGGCGCCTTGCACCATAAAAATTGCCAATACCTGACGATCCGTCATGCCTTGGGTTTTTAAAATCGCCACTTCGGGTTGCTTCTCCATCACCACCATAATCAGTGCGGAAATAATATTAAACGCAGCCACACCGACAATTAAACCCAGCATGAGTCCCATCATATTCTTTTCCATACCGACCGCTTGGAAAAGCTCACCCCGTTGTGAGCGCCAATCACTCCAATGCCAACCATGGGGTAATTGATGATGGGATAGTTCACCCACTACAAATGGGTCATCAAAGAACAAACGCCATCCTGAAATTGTTTGGGGAGAGTAATGCAAGAGGCGGCCCGCGTCAGACAAATCAGTAATAATTAGCTGCGAATCGACATCAGAGCCAGTATTAAACAACCCAGCCACTCGAAAATTACGTTGGCTAGGAATACGACCAAATGGCGTGTATTGGCTGGCACTGGTAACCATCAAACGCACTTTATCACCAATTTTTACATTCAATTGGCGCGCTAAACTTTGTCCAAGAAATACTCGGTAAGCCCCTGAAGTTAAGTCACTGACACGGCCCCCAATAAGATAACGGGCGATTGGATCATGATCTTGAGGCTCAATCCCAATCAACATTCCCGCGCTCAGCTCACTGGCACTCTGAATAACCGCGTCACTGCGTACAATCGGCTCCGGCGCTCTCGCTGTCGATAATTGACGGATAAACTCTGGTGGTGTTTTGGTACGTGCTGTTTTATCGTAGTCCTGTGAAACCACCGCTTGCGGTAATACTCCGAGAATGCGACTTTTCAGTTGTGATTCAAAACCATTCATTACTGAAAGCACGGTCACTAACGACATCACACCAATGGTGATACCTGTCGTTGACATATAGGAAACAAAGCGACTGAAACGATCGCCAGAGCGACCTCTCAGGTAACGCAGCCCTATAAAGGTTGAAATTGGATGAAACATAATACAAACCATACTACTTGAATGGCGTTACTGTAACGGGAATCAGGCTCAGGGTGTAGCTTTTCTTTGCTAAATCTCTGTAAGAGACGAGGTCTTTCACGTTTATCCGCCCTCACTCGCTTGATTAGTTGGGCTGTATGACGATAATCAAAACAAGCACAATGTAGGAATCTAACATGAACGACCAAGAATTTTTTATCGTACATCACGCACTCACAATTAATGTAGAGCCACTTGGCCCCGAAGTTTCATTGCCAACGGTAGAAAGATTCGAGGCAGAAATTCCGACGCCTTTTATCGTAGCGAGTGAATTTAGTCATCTAGACTCACTCACTGAGCAAGCGAAAGCCGAGCTAAAAAACAATAGTTTTAGTCATGTTTGCCAATTACTTGACACACAAACTTATTATTAACCTTTATGCTTTCTAAACAAGATGATGAAGATCTACGTCATAAAACGACGGCATTTGGTGCGAGTCAATTTTCTTATTTAGCGGACAAATCTCTGCCCGTCCACTCACGAGTCAGAGCCAAGTTATTTTTGGAATACCCGGCAGCGGCCATTTATTGCTATGGTGTCATCACGGAATGTGAAGAAGATGAACAAGGCTACCAAATTACGGTAAGATACGAATTGCTAAGAGAAATCGATCAAGATCTGCTGATCAAAAGCGCTTTGCATCAACAACAAAAATTACTACGTCAACGCTCACTCGACCGGAATAAATAATAACAAGTCATATGACAACACAGACATTATTGCCACTCGTTGCGTCAACAGGCGCAGGCGACAAAAAAATCAACGCCAATTTACCAGGCGCCAGTCTTGCACTAGCGATCGCAGAGCTGACCAAGACTCACACAAGTCATACTATTTTGGCGGTTCCCGATCCACAAACTGCGCAACGAATTTTACATGAAATAGAACAGTTTTTAGATGCAGAAATCGCGCTCTTCCCAGATTGGGAAACCTTGCCCTACGATCATTTTTCACCTCATCAAGAAATCATTTCCGATCGTATTGCTCGTCTATATCGGCTGCCTAACCTTAAACAAGGCCTGACCATTGTCCCCGTCAGCACCTTGCTTCAGCGTCAATCTCCGCGTAGTTACTTACTGAAAAATACGCTCATCGTGAAGCGAGGCGACGAATTCTCTCTCGATAAATTGCGCCAGCAGCTCGAGAACTCGGGCTATCGTCACGTTGATCAGGTGTTTGGGCCGGGTGAATATGCCAGCCGTGGATCAATATTAGACTTATTTCCCATGGGTAGTCATATACCTTATCGGTTTGATTTCTTTGATAATGAAGTGGACACCATTCGGACTTTCGATCCTGAGACGCAACGCTCTATCGATGAAATAGATAATGTCTGCTTGCTACCTGCCCATGAATTTCCGACCACCACCGAAGCCATTGAGGAATTCCGTGGCCGTTGGCGGCAACGTTTTGATGCGCGTCGCGAGCCAGAATCGGTCTACATGCAGGTATCAAAAGGAACGTGGCCGGCGGGTATTGAATATTGGCAACCACTGTTTTTTGAGGGTACAGAAACACTATTTGATTATTTGCCAGACCATACCCAAATCTTGACTTTGGGGCTGCTGGAACCCTCCGTGGATCATTTCTTGGCCGATACCGCGATGCGTTACGATCAACGTAATGTTGACCCACTGCGTCCTTTGCTGCCTCCAGAAGAACTCTGGCTCAAGAAAGACGAGCTCTTCGGCGCACTCAAACAATGGCCGCTGGTTCAATTGGATGTGGAAGCGGTGCAAGAAAAAGCCGGCCGACGCAACCTGCCCCTGCAATCGCTGCCCGATCTCAGCGTCAACCAGCAGCAGAAAGAACCGTTTTCAAAACTGCGTAAATTTTGTGAATCATTTACTGGCAAGCTTGTTTTTTCTGTGGAGTCGGAAGGCCGCCGCGACGCGCTACTGGAACTGCTTGCGCCATTAAAACTGCGCCCGACTTACTTTGCTTCATTCAGCGAAGCACTGCATGATAAAGCCAAGCTTTGCTTGATCACCGGCTACACTGAGCATGGTTTTGTGTATGAGGATGCACCGCTCGCGTTCATTTGCGAAAGCGACATTCTAGGCGAACGTGTATTGCAACGTCGCCGAAAAAATAACCGACAAAACGTCAATAGCGACGCGGTTATACGTAACTTAGCCGAGCTCAAACCAGGTCAACCTGTCGTACATATTGATCATGGGATAGGACGCTACTTGGGGTTACAAACGCTGGAAGCCGGCGGGATGACGACCGAATACGTTACCTTGGAATATCAAAACGAAGCGAAACTCTATGTTCCGGTCTCAGCGCTCAATTTAATCAGTCGCTATTCTGGCGGCGCTGACGACAGTGCCCCTATTCACAAATTGGGTGGCGAAACGTGGGCGAAAGCCCGCCGCCGAGCAGCAGAAAAAGTTCGCGACGTCGCTGCAGAACTGCTCGACGTCTACGCTAAGCGTGAGCTTAAGCCAGGCTTCCCATTCAAACTCGATAGAGAAGCCTACGCTAACTTTACCTCAACGTTTCCCTTTGAAGAAACCGATGATCAGGCGATGGCGATTAACGCAGTACTCTCTGATATGTGCCAAGCAAAAGCAATGGACCGCTTAGTGTGTGGCGATGTCGGTTTTGGGAAAACAGAAGTCGCCATGCGCGCAGCATTCTTAGCCACAGATAATAACAAACAAGTGGCGGTGTTAGTCCCAACCACACTCTTAGCACAACAGCACTTTGATAACTTCAGAGACCGTTTCGCCAATCAACCCATCAGAGTGGAAGTCTTGTCACGGTTTAAATCGGCAAAAGAACAAAAAGCCATTATGACCGATATTGAAGATGGCAAGGTAGATATTGTGGTTGGCACACACAAGCTGCTCTCCAATAATTTAACGTTCAGCGATCTGGGCTTACTGATTGTCGACGAAGAGCATCGCTTTGGTGTCCGCCAAAAAGAAAAAGTGAAAGCGATGCGTGCAGACGTGGATATTTTAACGCTGACTGCCACCCCGATTCCACGAACCTTGAATATGGCGATGAGCGGCATGCGTGACTTGTCGATCATTGCCACCCCACCCGCTCGTCGTCGTGCAGTCAAA
>JBQGON010000169.1:0-6974 GCA_052087065.1 Vibrio sp.
GGTATTACGCGAATCAAAGAGCTTAACGCCGCCGGAATAAATGTCGCACTGGCACAAGATTCCATCCAAGATCCTTGGTACAGCTTAGGCAATGGTAAGTTAATCCGAGAGTTAGACTTTGCACTCCATGCTTGTCATATGATGGGGTATGATGACTTTAAGCATGGATTGGATTTTATCACTGACAACGGGGCAAAAGTGCTCAATATTCAGTCTCACTACGGTGTAGAGATCGGCAAACCAGCGAATTTCATCATCTTAGAGGGAGTCGATGACATCGACGTTATCCGTCATCAAGCCGATGTACTATGGTCTGTTCGTCACGGCAATATCATTGTCGAACGCCAACCAAGTAAACTACTCAAAACAACCCAGCTTTAGTGAGTCGTAATTTTAGTCACGTTCCATTTTATTGATTAACAATGCAAGATAGTGATGAGCGATCGGAGTGAAGGGGAAATAGCGTGGTTCATTAACAAAAAGTGGCACTCTGATAGCTTTTCTAGGGGGAGGCAAGCATAAAAAAGTGCCACTTCAATTACTGATTTCATTAATGTTATTTTTTTGCAAATAATTGCACGATTTCATGAATCAACCAAGTCGCTGATAATAAGTCCGCAGCCCCGCCTGGACTGAGATTACGAGCAATAAGCTCTTCATCAAATTTGATTAACTCACTGTCTATATTGTGGTCTCTAATCGCGATATTTTCCAGTATTTGAGACGCATAATTTTGTAAAAATCGTAATCCATCTAGGCCACCACGAGAAACTACATTAGTATCATCATTATGCGCAAAAATAACCAACAGTGTACGCAGCAAAGATTCATTTTCAGAATACCCTGATTGCAAACATTCTTGATACATTGGCAAAGCATGATTCATGACCGTAGCCATCCCAGACGCAGCCTCACCACGAGCACCGCATAAGCCATACTGTTGATAAATACGCTCGCCAGCCGTAACCGCAGGAGATTCCACTCGAGCTTTAAGTTCGTCATAAACCAGCCCCTCACAAGACTGGCGTATCACTTCTTTAATATGAAGCGCATCCACTCTGAGATGTTTGGCTTCCAACCAGCCCACTGCACCACAAATTAAACCGAGATTAAATATCATGCCTTTATGGGTATTCACACCTTTCGTCTCACGAAACATCACGCGTTCCGCTTCCTGCCCGATAGGACGAAGTTGGCGTAGCAATTGACTCACCTTTTGTTTGGCACTCGCTCTACCTGCAACCACAAAGCGTTCCATGTAGGGGGCTATGGCATCGGCGCTGGTGAGAAACAGTTCAAGGTTCATATCATCGTGAGCCCCATTATTTCGCTTATCCACTAACCCCGGTTTGGGTGTCAGGTAGACTTCGACATGCATGGCGTGATACGCCAAGTTAGCCACTAACTTCGGTAAGCTAAACACCGGTTTCTGACTGGGAGAAGGAGTCGCCACGATTACCTCGACTAAATTATGTTATGAATCCTTTAAGAGTAGCACTCATAGTCACTGGTCATTTCTTCAATGAACCTCATCAATTCACTTAAATCATGACGTCGTGAACGGGCGCACAATTTGGCATCTTTCTCACATAAAAAACACCGCCGTCTCGGTAGCTGAACACCTTGGCGAGAGATCACTTTTCCATTAACATCAATAACATCCAAATCCATTAAACGTCCTAATGGATGATGATTCTCTATGTTCATCATGGCTTTTTTTAGTAACGTAGCCGATGGTGCTTGAATGCAAATCATCGTTTCAGGGCCCGTTTTCTCATTGATTTTCTGACTGCCGACAATCTTCCAACTATTTTCTGCACACATTTTGCGTACCGCTTGCAGCCCCGCATTCATGACCTTCAAGCTCGAGCGATTCATTTTAATCGGCCCTGGCATATTAATACGAAAAGAGACCACTGGAAGAGTGTGCCTTTTAATCCAAGCTAACTGTTGATCGCCGCGAACAGCTCTACGTTTCATTAAATCACTTAAACCGACTTCAACGTCGATGGGAATCGCCATGTGTATTACCTATTTTGCTAAAGTTTGCTACCAGCTAAACAGTGTATTGTTTTGCCAAAAATGACATCAATCAATGGTGGGCTGTCATGTACAAACACGTCACCATTGATTGCGCTAAGCCTTGTTACTGATGATGAGCAACATACGTTCAATCTTCGCGGCAGTACCGTGTTAATGGTGATAATAACCAAAGAAATGGCCAATGAACGGCACCGTCGTCCAGAAAAAACGCTTCGTTTTCCATAGTATTTAGAATGATGATGGGAGTTTTTTCATCATCGCATAGAGAGATGTGTCACTTTCGAGCAAGATCTTAATACTGTTTATGAATTTTATAGTTTTTATTAATAAACCAATGAAATAATAGATAAAATAATCATTCTGTTCAAATTGAGTGATGAGAAAACATCATAGAAACTCGTGTTTGCCAAGCGATTCAAGGAAAGAAATGGTCAATAATGATAGAAACCATCTCGATACTCGCTCAAAAGTGGATCTAGACCTGTCGACAAGGTAACTTATCAATAAACAACCAGATTGTGAGTTACAATAAACATTGATTAATTTATATTTAACAACCAATATGTTAATCGGATCTGCGGAGTAGCGTTCCATAGGCGGACTCCACTAGATACCCCGTTCAATTTTCACCCTCAATAGAGCCGATGCACAATGGAATTCATAGATGTACTGATTGTTGAAGATGAGCCAACGATTGCCGAATTACACAGCTATTATCTGCAACGTACCCACCGCTTCCGTGCGACAGGCATTGCCAAATCAATCGCCGAAGCTCGAAAAATCATCAGAATTATGAAACCTCAACTCATTCTTCTCGATAATTTTTTGCCAGATGGCAATGGCATTGAGTTATTGAAAGTACTGAATAGTCAAGAGACGCCACCCGATGTAATTTTTATTACGGCAGCTACCGACATCGATACTGTACGCGAAGCCGTGCGCTGTGGTGTATTTGATTACCTGTTAAAACCCATCGCTTATGAGCGCATGGCTGATTCTCTTGATCGTTATCTTAAATACACCAGTTCGCTCAAAGCCAACGATAATGTTAACCAACGACATGTCGATGACTTATTTAACTTTCAAGCTAAGCATACCCATATTGAAAGCTTACCAAAGGGCATCGATGAGCTGACCTTAGATAAGTTGAAAGCACTGTATAAGCAATCGAACGAGGCTTATACCGCTGAATCATTGGGCAGTGCATTAGGAATCAGTAAAACGACGGCTCGTCGTTATCTCGAATTTGCTGTGGAAAGCGGCTTTCTGGAAGCACAGATTATGCATGGAAAGGTGGGTAGACCAGAGCGTATATACCAGCGAAAGTAATAACAGCAAGAGATTAGGGGCTGTATCACTCTAGCCCCCGCCCCCTTAGTTATTTATCAGTTAACGATGCTTCGCAATTCTATCTAGCTTATCAATTAGTTGCGTTTCTTTCTCTATTTCAGCAATACGCTCATGAGCCTCTTGCGCCTGTTGAATATCCTTCTCAGCAATGTCTGCGATATTTTTCGAGTCCTCAGACATTGAGTTCAGCTCATTACGAAATTGATCCGAATCGGTTTCAACTTGGGTCAGGACATGGTTAATACTTTCAATACCATGACTGATATCCGTAATCGCTTTCGTGACTTCCTCTATGGTATTGCCCGTTTCATGCACACTGGTTTGAGTGCGTTGCGATAACGCTCGAACTTCATCTGCGACCACAGCAAAACCTCGCCCAGCCTCACCGGCACGCGCAGCTTCAATCGCGGCATTCAGCGCCAACAGATTGGTTTGTTCAGCAATCCCACTGATCGATTGAATAATGTTAACGATGCGATCAGCACTATCTTTTAGGTTGGCCATCCCCTGTACGAGGTTCTCACGCTCAGCTTGTTGTTGATGAATTTGCATCATAAATTGCGAAAACTGCGCAGCTAGTTCACTTTGTTGGCCCGCCGCCGTTGAAGAATGGATAGCACTACTTTCCAATTGCTCAATCGCACCTTGCAACATTGGGTTAATGTGAGTCATATGCTCTATCACACTACGCTGTAATGAACTGATTTTGCGCTCTCCAACCAACTGCATTTGCATGTAATAACTAATAAATGAGGCTAAGTGAAAACTAAAATTATCCGCGTAATCATCGTGAAATGTATCATTTTCGCCGACTTTAAAAAATGCGATAGCGGTGACGGTTTGATTCTGATGCAGCCCCAAAAATTCACCAAATGTAGAAAAGCCAGAAACACAAACGCCTCTAAACGTATCTACCTTACTCAAACTATCCGGGTTATTGAGCCGACGTAAAATACAATCGTTGAGAATCATTGCCACGGGCTGTGACGGTTTTCCGGTTAAAAACTTACGATAATCGGCAGTGGTTGATTGCACAAAATCTTTCGCTTTCACCAAAAACAGGCGTTCACCAAAGCCGAAATCGCTAAAGAAGCTTAGTGAGCCATCCTCATTGATTGTCGCCACGGAACGAATGAACATCTCGTCACCAACTTCGACACCAAAAGAGTAATTATTAAGTTTGGACTCTAAGTTTTGTGGTGAGCATTTAAAATAATGACATAACCACTCTACTGGCGTTTGCAGTTGTAGTTGGTCATTGAGTACCGACGATAAGGTGCGCGTCATCGGATTAAAATCGACAATATCAAAGCCATGCTTGGTATTATCAAAGTTATGACTTTTCATGATGCCATAGCGATAACCTGGCGCCACTTTTGCAAAGCACATAACCACACTGTCAGATTTAATTTCACCATTCACGGCAACCGGGGCATTTTTAAAATCCAGTTTGCCGCCGGCACTACCGCCAATGAAATAACACGGAAACTGCTTTGATTGATACATGGCTTTGGTAAAGAAATCTTCACTACCAATCGCCCCATCAAAATACGTCAATGAAACCGTATCTCGGCTATCAATCTCAAATGGTACCTTTACCTTTTTCAGCTCATTAATGATCTTTTGTACCCGTTGCTCTGACTGAGCATACAAACTGGCACTTGCGTTATTATCATTAGGAAAGAGCGGCACACTATGTATGGAGAGTTGATGAAATAACCGCGCGGAAAACGCGTGCACAATGACACGATCCCAGCTACTCGGTGCGTCATGATATAACGTATCAACGTGCTGGCTTCCCCCGAGCTCCCCCGCAGTCATGATGCCGATAATTTGTTTTGCATAAGGCATTGCCTGAATCAGACGCCGATTGACCTCAGTAAAATTACAATGCGGGGAAATGAACGCCAATACCAACGCTGTGCCATCGACTAGTTCACATTCAGCCAATGATTGTGGATTTATTTCATTACTTTTTAATGACTTAGTTAAAGTAACTAAACCATCAGATTCTACGCTCTGACGTGATGATTTTTTTTTGAAAAACATAGATAACCTCTTGTTCTAGCTTTTATATTCTGTAATACACAGGAGCGAAAATGTAACCAACCGGATCGTTTGCCAATGAACCGATATCAAATGAGTCGAGATGACATTTACTTATTTAATTGTTAACGGATGTGTTATTGATTTTAGATGAATATATCCAAGATGTAATAAAATTTAATTATAGATGATAATAACTAGTAAGTTATTAATAATCTTCAAAAAAAGCCGACGTATACGCCGGCTTTATACTATATGAATACAAACTCATAATGCATTTAACTCGATACATCACTCATTTCTAAAGGACGTTTTGCCCAGAATCCAGCTAAGATTGAACCAGATAAATTATGCCAGACCGAGAAAATAGTTCCTGCAACCGCAGAGGCTGGCGTAAAGAACTTCATCGCCAGTGCGGTCGCTAATCCCGAATTTTGTAAACCGACTTCAAACGCGACGGTGCGACAGATTTTGTCTTCAAAGCCAAGAAAGCGGCAGACCCAAAAACCAAGGGTTAACCCCACACTGTTATGAATCACCACTGCCAAAGCGACAATCGGGCCAATTTCTGTCAATTGCTGCGCATTTAAAGCAACAACTATCGCAATGATGGTCACAATGGCAATCATAGACACCAGCGGTAGCACGTCATCAATTTTGGCCGTCACAGAATGGAAATACACATTAATAATCACACCAAGCGCAACTGGCACTAAGACGATTTTCACTAAGCTAATCAACATACTCGTGACAGGAACATCGACACTCTTGCCGGCGAGTACTGCGACCAAAAATGGCGTCACCAATACACCAGCCAGGGTTGAAATAGCGGTCATCGTGATCGATAACGCCACGTCACCTTTAGCCAAATAACACATGACATTAGACGATGTACCACCTGCAACACTGCCAACTAACACCATACCAACCGTCAGTGTTGGGTCGAAGCCAAGGGCCATACTGACGACCAAAGCCGTTAGTGGCATGACACTAAATTGCAGAATTAATCCCGCCCCAATCGCACGTTTATTTTTGACGACATTGAAGAAATCATCAGGCCGTAGTGTTAATCCCATGGATAACATAATCACCACTAAGAGTGGCACAATGGCGATTTTCAAATCCGTAAACCATTGTGGCTGCCAAAACGCACATAGTGAGAACAGTAGCGCCCATATAGGAAATAGGTTAGTCAATTTTTTAATCATGAAACATTCCTTTGTCATTCTATAAATAACGTGTCAGCAAGATGACTCAGTGACACGCCAAATTCGAGATCATTATCAAATGATCTAAATAGTGTTTTTATCGATTTTTATAGTATTGAATCCACCTTAGCCTAACGGTTTTCATTACCCTTGCCTATAGTTAGTCACTATCCGTGCTTATAATTTATCGACATAAATAAAAAGGCCAGCTTACGCTGACCTTAAAACACAAAAGCATTGGAGCCACAACGCTTGCGATTGGTTTTTCTTATTATTTTTTTTCACCGACAGGCAAAATAGTACGACCATATTCGTTGTTAAGGACTG
>JBQGON010000169.1:6984-7313 GCA_052087065.1 Vibrio sp.
ATCGCGCTTAAACCACAGAAAATACCTTCATACCCAGCGATAATTCCAATTTCATGACTGCCAGTAAAGTGTTCAGCCGCCAGTAAAGCAAATAAAATGGTCAAAGAACCAAACACGACTTGTTTTGCTTTCGGGTAACGTAACGAACCGATAAACATAAAGCCGGTAAAAATTCCCCACAAAGCCAAGTAACACCCCATAAATGCAGGAGGTGTAGCGGCAAACCCCATTTTAGGTAGTGCAATAAGACCAACCAAGGTTAACCAGAATAAACCATAAGACGTAAACGCCGTCGTCCCAAAGGTATCGCCCCGTTTAAAACACATCAT
>JBQGON010000170.1:0-7288 GCA_052087065.1 Vibrio sp.
AACGGAGCTCATAGAGCAATCACCAGATAATAGCCTGACTATCTTCGATAGAGGTTTTTATGCGCTAGGGCTTTTACACCGTTGGCAGACAACAGGGACAGAAAGACATTGGCTAATTCCCATGCGTAAAGGGGCGCAATACACGACACTTCGCCAATTAGGACGTGGTCAAGAGCTGGTTGAGTTAACGCTATCCCCACAAGCGAAGAAGAAGTGGCACGATGCACCAGAAACACTCGAGGCTCGATTAATCACCAAGACGATAAAGGGGAAGGAAGTTCGGTTATTAACCTCAATGACAGATCCCTTGCGTTACCCAGGGCAAGACATAGCCGAGCTATATAGCCATCGGTGGGAAATCGAACTTGGTTATCGAGAAATGAAGCAATATATGCTGCAAAACACCCTAACCCTAAGAAGTAAAAAGCCTGAGCTAGTAGAACAAGAATTATGGGGCATGCTGCTGGCTTACAACTTACTTAGGTTCTTGATGTGCCAAATGGCTTACGATCAAAACAAGGTCATGCCTTACCAGATAGGGTTCAAACAAGCTTCGTTGTTCTTAATAGGGCAATTACAGCAACTGCCGTCAGTGGCACCGGGAAGGGTCCCGGAGGTGATGAATTACATCTTAGATATGGCTGAGAGTTTTACGCTGCCAGAAAGGAGAGAACGAAGCTATCCAAGAGCAGTAAAAAGAAGGCCCAGTCGCTATGCGACCAGGCCTTCTAAAAGATGTTAAATGCCTCTTAACTTACAAGCATTAAGTATTGCACTGGCGTTTTTTTTGGGATTGGATTAACAGTCGACGTCTGTCTCATGACACATCATGCAGCAATTAACGCAATCCACTTAAAAATTCAGCGCGTGTTGAGGCATTCGATTTAAAAATGCCACCCAGAGCCGTTGTCGTGGTTTCGCTGGTCGCATCCATCACACCACGCGACTTCACGCAATAATGCGTAGCATCGATGGTAACCGCAACGTCGTCAGAATCCAGTAAGGTTTGCAGCGCCACTAAAATTTGTTGCGTCATACGCTCTTGTACTTGAGGACGCTGAGCAAAAAAGCGGACGATTCGGTTAATTTTTGAGAGCCCGATAATCTTACCACGGGGGATATATGCCACTGCAGCTTTACCATCAATCGTCACTAAATGATGTTCACAGGTACTGGTTACGGTGATGTCTTTCACTCGTACCATTTCACTGACGTTCATCTTATTTTCAATAACCGTGATTTTCGGAAAGTTTTGGTAGTCTAACCCTGAAAAGATCTCATCAACATACATTTTTGCAATACGATGTGGGGTTTCTTCAAGACTATCATCAGTCAAATCGAGTCCAAGAACGTTGAGAATTTCATGCATATGATGCTCGATTTTCTCTTTCTTTTCAGCTCGCCCCATTTCATTGGGCTGCATTGGTGTTTCCAGTCCACGACTTTCCAATGCTGCGATTACTTTTTTTGCTGAGTCACTCAGACCAGACATTGCACTACCTCTTACGTTGCCCTTAGCAGATGGCGACCAAGGATACGCGTATTTATGGATAATTACACCCCCATTTTATCTCGGGTCATGATTATTTCTGCCCGTGCATTTATGATAAACTGCTGGCTATTAATCAATGTCATCAATTGCAAGGATCAAACTCATGGGATGCTGCGATGTACCAGGCTTAATGCCCCTTGAAGACGCACAACAAAAACTCCTCGCTGGTATTCAGCCAGTGACCGATACATTGACCTTACCGATTGCCGATGCAGTAGGCTATGTACTCGCCGAGGATATTCGTTCACCACTTAATGTTCCTCCTTTTGATAATTCAGCGATGGATGGTTATGCCGTGCGTCGCGATGAAATCATCACCAATCAGCCGTTACCGATTGCTGGGCGGTCCATGGCTGGCACTCCATTTAATGAACCATGGCCTAGCCACACTTGTGTGCGCATTATGACTGGCGCGCAAATCCCGACGGGGTGCGATGCGGTTATCATGCAAGAAAATGCCAATGTCAGCGAAGCCGGTGTCACATTTAGCGAAACCGAACTAAAGCCTAAGCAAAATATTCGCCCGACTGGCGATGACATTCGCCAAGGCGATCTGGCGCTAGCCAAAGGAACACGTCTCACTCCTCGCGATATTCCGATGATTGCCACTTTAGGCATGGCCAATGTGACGGTGCTAAGAAAGCCCATAGTGGCATTTTTCTCAACCGGCGATGAATTGCAACCACTTGGCAATGAACTGGCGGCAGGACAAATCTACGACAGCAACCGTTACGGAATTAAAGCTCTGATTGAAAAATTTGGCTGTGACCCGCTCGATTTAGGCATCATTCCGGATAACCCAGAGCAATTAACCGCGACATTCATGCATGCGCAGCAAGCTGCCGATGTGGTGCTAACTTCTGGTGGTGTGAGTGTCGGTGAAGCCGACTACACCAAAGATATTCTCGGTCAATTGGGAGAAATTAATTTCTGGAAGCTGGCGATTAAACCGGGCAAACCGTTTGCTTTTGGCGCGTTACCTGACGCATGGTTTTGTGGCTTGCCCGGCAATCCGGTCTCTGCCTTTATCACCTGTTATGTGTTAGTTCAGCCCCTCTTAGCAAAATTAGCCGGCCATAGCCAATGGCAACCACCGATGACTATCCCCGCAATAACTCGTTCGGGCTTTAAAAAATCCCCGGGCCGCACCGATTATCAACGTGGTATCTATCACATTGAAAACGGACAGTTCATTGTGGAAAGTACCGGCAATCAAAGCTCAGGCGCTTTTCGTTCCATGTCGCTCGCCAACTGTTTTGTCGTACTGGAACGTGAACGTGGCCGAGTCGAAGCCGGAGAAACCGTCAATATCGAATTGTTTAACCCCAGTATCAGCGCATGAGTGAGCCACTAGAGAAATTGTCTGATGCAGAAATGCTGCGTTATAACAGGCAGATTATTTTAAAACACTTTGATTTTGACGGGCAAGAAGCGCTCAAAGAGAGCCGTGTACTGATCATCGGTGCTGGTGGGCTCGGCTGTGCAAGCAGTCAATATTTGGCAACGGCAGGTGTTGGTCATCTCACGTTGGTCGATTTTGACCGCGTCGAGCTGTCTAATTTACAGCGTCAGGTGTTGCATCATGATGCGGATATCGGTCGCTACAAAGTGGACTCGGCAGTCGACTCACTCCAGCAATTAAATCCGCACTGTCAGGTGCAAGGGATTGCTCGCCAGCTTGATAATAAAGCACTGAGTGAGGCGATTGCACAACACACCATCGTGCTCGATGCGACCGATAATGTCACCACACGTAATCAACTCAATGAACTCTGCTTTGCCCAGAAAGTACCCTTAATCTCTGGGGCGGCTATTCGTATGGAAGGTCAGGTCAGTGTCTTCACTTATGAGAATGCCAATGATCCCTGTTACGCCTGTTTAAGTGCACTATTTGGCGAGGATGCGCTAAGCTGTGTTGAATCTGGCATCATGGCGCCTGTCGTGGGCTTAATCGGCGCCGTACAAGCCATGGAAGCGATCAAAGTCATTGCACATATTGGACAGCCTTTATCAAGTAAGTTATTGATGCTAGATGCCATGTCGATGAGTTGGCGTACGATGACATTGATGAAAAATCCTCAATGTCACATCTGTGGGGGTCATACACATCCCGAAGACACCTCTCGGGGTTAAGGAAAATTCATCGCAGCAAGCTTCCAAGCATGCACGGTAGTTATAAGGAGTATTTATGTCACCTTTAGTTTCTGTTGATTGGCTTAACGAGCATTTATATGATGACAACGTCGTGATTTTAGATGCGAGTATGGCCTTTAAAATTCCTGTTGAACCCGAGAAGGATACGGACAATGTCATTGCTGGGGCACGCCGCTTTGATTATGACACTCAGTTTTGCGATCCTGATAGTTCTTTGCCCCATATGATGCCTTCAGAAGAGCGCTTTACGCGTTTAGCTCAAGACATAGGGCTCAATCAACAAGATACCCTCATTGTCTATGATAATAGCGGAACCTTCGCGTCTCCGCGGGCTTGGTGGATGTTACGCGCGATGGGTCATGAACATGTGTATGTGCTTAATGGCGGCTTAACGGAGTGGAAACAGCACAACGGAGCGCTAGCTCAGGCATATTCGCCCGCCACTCATCGCGGCGATTTCCAAGCGAAATTAAACACAAACGCCTTCATTGATGCCAACAGCGTACTCGCGCGGATTGGCGACGACACAACCCAGTTGCTCGATGCACGCAGCCAAGAACGCTTTTCTGGCTCAGTAAAAGAGCCGCGCGAAGGGTTACGTAGTGGGCATATTCCAACGGCGCAGTGCTTGCCATTTACTGAGCTCATACATGGGCACAAACTCAAATCACGCGACGAGTTAATGTCGATTCTCTCCGATACGTTGACGCCAGATCAGCACTACATTTTTAGTTGTGGCTCGGGGGTTACTGCGTGTATTTTACTCCTCGCCGCTCAAGTGTGTGGCTATGCCCAAACGTCCATCTATGATGGTTCATGGACAGAATGGGGACAACGCCATGATTTGCCGATTGCAACCTCTAAGCCGTAGTCGCTCGATGCCAACCATTCATTACCTGGATAAGCACATGCCAGTGCTACATGAACATTAACTTCCTCTGCTAGTACTCATAATTATGCCGCCTGAGTCAGGCGGCATAATACATTAAGACGACACACTCCTACTTTTACTCAGAGTGATTTAAATACGCAGTTTCCATCTGCTCGTCTAAGTTCAGTACCGTTAACGCGTTACTTACACTGGTCGCTACAACATCGACGGCGCCTGTACGCAATGCGCCAAGGAGTGCTAAAGGCTTACTATTTTCCGAAGCAATGGCGATCACTTCAGCGATCGGGCGAAATTCTTCAATGCTCATACCAATCACACGATCACTCATGCCAGTTTTAGCGATGCGTCCTCGTACGTCGAAAAAGTCGTGCCCAGCAAAATCACCTACCACCCCTTGCTGTAAACGAGATTGCACCACTTCATTTGGCGTAAACCAGCCTAAATCAACCATATAGCTGTTTTCGCTCATATAACCGATCCCCACTAAAGCCACATCAGCTTTACGGGCTAAATCAAGCGTTTGCTTAACCGTGCTATTTTGCATGAATACCATTTTTTGCTCATAGTTCTCAGCGTACGCCGGAGCATACAGCGTTTCAGAAGTGCCACCGTATTTTTTGGCGAGCTGGCGACAAATATGATCAGCATTAAACATGCTACCACGCGGGTGAATGCCGCCAATGCCGCATACAAAGGTACAATCCCGCGGCGTTATCACCCCAACATGATGCGCCACTGAGGAGACATTTCTGCCCTGCCCAACGGTCACCACCATGCCATTTTTAAGCGCTTGAGAAAGATAGTTAGAAACCAACCCTGCCACTTGATGACGCTGCGCCTCCTCACTCGGTTGATCTAGTGCAATGAGAGCTCGCTTAACACCGAAGCGCTCAATAAGGCGCTGCTCAATTTTAGCGCTAAACACCGGATGGTACTTTACCGTGATCTCAACAATGCCTTCATCTCGCGCTTGCTTGAGCAATCGACCAACCTTAGCGCGAGAAATCGAGAATTTTTTGGAAATCTCTTCCTGCGTCGCGCCATCTTGATAGTAGCCAACGGCAATTTCTGTCAAGAGATCGCTGTCTTCGAGGGAGATCTCGGATTTATGGGTATTCATATTTTACTCTTAGACTAGGCATTAGACGGTTTGTACTAAACAATCGTTATACTAAACAGCCGTTATAAACTGTTACATAAAAACTGTGAACATATGTTACATGATAATACATTTGTTCATGCAATGTAACTTTAGATTCCACAATGTAAATGTTAACGCTAAGTAAGGCCTTGCAACCATTGGCTATCATAGCATCAAGTGATGATTCAATCGGTGATATGCAGCGTAGTAATCGGTAAATTCGGATTGACTTTCAACTCAAATAAGATAAATATGGGTACATCATTTACTCATCAATCGATCATATGTTCATAAGTAACACAGTTTGGTTGATTTAAACGGAAACCGAAGAGTGATGTGTATTACCGTCATACTTCGTAATCTAAAAAGAACATGCTTTTTAGACGCCTGTTGCACTGCACGGGTCGCCTAAACCAACGACGAATGAAGGACTATAGAATGAGCAATAAATTAGAGCAACTACGCAAAATGACGACTGTTGTCGCTGACACAGGTGAGATCGAAGCGATCAAAAAATACAAACCTGAAGATGCAACAACTAACCCATCTCTGATTCTTAAAGCCGCTCAAATCCCTGCCTATGCCCCACTCATTGAACAGTCTATTGCCGCTGCAAAAGAGCTTAGCAATGATAAAGATGAACAAGTGGATAAAGCTTGTGACATGCTCGCAGTGAATATCGGTAAAGAAATCCTTAAAACCATTCCAGGTCGTATTTCTACTGAAGTTAACGCCCGCCTTTCATACAACACAGAAGCAAGTGTTGAAAAAGCACGCGAACTCATCAAATTGTACAACGATGCGGGTATTTCAAATGACCGTATCCTTATCAAATTAGCGTCAACGTGGGAAGGTATCCGTGCTGCAGAGATCCTCGAGAAAGAAGGCATCAACTGTAACCTCACATTGCTATTCTCATTTGCACAAGCACGTGCTTGTGCAGAAGCGGGCGCTTACCTGATTTCTCCGTTCGTTGGTCGTATTATGGACTGGTACAAAGCGAAAGAAGGCCGTTCATTCGAAGCACAAGAAGATCCAGGCGTACAGTCGGTAACTAAAATCTACGAATACTACAAAGAGCACGGCTACGATACAGTGGTTATGGGCGCAAGCTTCCGTAACATCGGCGAGATCTTAGAACTCGCGGGTTGTGACCGTCTCACTATCAGCCCTAACTTGCTACAAGAGTTAGAAGATGCCGAGGGCGAATTGGTAGAAAAATTAGTCGATTCAAAAGGTTCAAAAGCCGCTCCTGCGAAAATGACGCACTCTGAATTCTTGTGGGAACACAACCAAGATCCAATGGCAGTTGAAAAACTGGCGGAAGGCATCCGCAACTTTGCTGTAGACCAAGGCAAACTTGAAGCGATGATCAAAGATCAATTATAAGACTTAATCGCAAGCGAGTGGTATTAAACCACTCGCTTGTTCATTTTATTTCTTAAGCAGCCAACACTAGCTGCTACCTACAAACTTAAATCGAGACATCCAAATATGAATCGTAAATATTTAGCAAATGCTATTCGTGCTCTAAGCATGGATGCAGTAC
>JBQGON010000171.1:0-7265 GCA_052087065.1 Vibrio sp.
ATAATGATTATGTCATCAACGTCAGTGATTAGGATGCAATATGGAACTATTGTTAAACCCTTGGGTGATCATTATTGCGGTACTGTGTGTCATTATTGGTAATATTGCCGCGCTGAAATACACCTCAAAAATCAAGTTTGAGCAATGGCAAAAAAAGACGCCACCAAGTGAAGACACGACGACAACGACGTCGAACTCACCGCCGCTCACGTCTGAAAATTCATCAATAAAAAAAGAGCGTTAATACGCTCTTTTTATCGACTCAACAGCAGCACGATTATTGCTTGTTTTTAGAATCCGCTTTATCAATAAGCGCTTTCCAAGCAGCAACAATCTGCTTCATTTGCTTTTCAGGAATCGGCTTGTCTTTGTCATTGGTGACATTAATCGATGTACGGTTACTCAGATCCCCTAATAACAGCGTATAACTGCCCGTTTCTAAATCTAACGGTTTCAAGCCATGCTGCGCTAAGGTATCTTCATCGATGCCAACATAACGTACTTTCACGGTACCTTGCGAGTGATTACGGTCTTTAATATTGAAACCTAATGTCGGTAATAAGGTCGTGACTCGTTGCCAGAAAACATCGTAAGACGCACGAGCAATGATCACCGGTAAACCGCTGCGATCCGTGCCCATGGCAACAGGGATATTATTAACCATAGCTTTCGCTTTACGGCGTTCTTCCGCACGACGCTCGGCATCATAATGCGTCGTCACTAAGTTGGTCATATAAGCTGTGTAGCGCTGACGTTCAGACTTTGTGGCTTTTTTCTGACTGTCTTTTTGCCGCCATTCGGTCAATGTAATTTGTATACCGTAACGATGATTGGCCTGCACACGCTCAATGTGATAACGCGTGTCGATCTCACTGTCTTCATCTTTCGATGTCCAGCGTATCCATCCGGTCTCTAGTGCATTTTTATCCTGCTCAACAACCGATAGTTTGCCATTATCAATCATATGGTGCACCGATTGCCAAACGCTGTCAGCATCCGATTTTTTCACTACCCACAAGGTGACCTGACCATTTTGGATTTGCGGTTGTGCACCCGGAACCAAATTCAAAATTTGCTGTGGCGGACGAATATCGACATTCTGCCCCACTAGCCCTTGATAATTGCCCGTAGGGATTTGGTAATTGGGATAATAATGTGACTGAGCGTCTTTTGGCATTGTCCAATCATGGAAATCTTTGGCATCTAAGTAAGCAAAGCTATCCTTTGCTTGACGTCGTTCCGCAGGGCTACTTGAACAAGCACTCAAAACTAACACAGCCAGTGAACTTAGCACTAGCTGACGAGAACACTTCATTGAAACTCCTAAAAAATGACCGAGGCCAATGGCTCGGAATGGTAATCGAAAGCAACCAATCTTTAAATCTTGGCGTGAGCAATAGCTTCGGCAACGATAGGTTGAGCTTGTTCAGTCAATTCCGTCAAAGGTAGACGAAGATCACCATTTTCAATCAAGCCAAGCTTTTTCGCCGCCCATTTGACCGGAATTGGACTTGATTCTACGAATAAATACTTATGCAGTGGCATCAAACGTTCATTGATCACATCGGCTTCATCAAACTGATGATTTAATGCTAAATGCATCATGTCTGCCATATCTTTAGCGGCAACATTATTGGTAACAGAAATAACACCTTGGCCACCAGCTTTGATAAAATCTAAGCCAGTCGCATCATCGCCACTTAATAATACAAAATCATCACTGCATAATGCCCGATGCTGAGCCACACGCCCGACATCACCGGTTGCATCTTTTAGTGCCACGATGTTTTTGAGTTTCGACAAACGCGCAACGGTTTCAGGTTTCATATCAACACCAGTACGGCCCGGCACGTTGTATAAAATCACAGGAACATCCGTCGCTTCAGCAATGGCTTTAAAGTGTAAGTACATCCCTTCTTGGGTTGGCTTATTATAGTACGGTGTTACACTTAAATAACCAGCAATGCCTTTGTTATTAAGCGCACGTGAAAACTCAATTGCTTCATGTGTCGCATTCGCTCCCGTACCGGCAATCACAGGGATACGTCCGGCAGAGAACTCGACGGTCTTCTCGACAACTTTGATGTGTTCCTGCACAGTTAACGTGGCCGACTCGCCGGTTGTGCCTACAGACACAATAGCGTCAGTACCGGCTTCAACGTGGAAATCCACCAACTTCTTAAGCCCGGCATAATCTACTTCACCATTGGTCTCAAAAGGTGTAATTAACGCCACGATACTTCCTGAAAACATGTCTATCTCCGTAGATGAATACTTACTGCATGGTACTGCAACGTTGTTGTACAACACAAGGGATTAAACACGCATAAATAGCCGATTTTGTGAATATTCATCGATAAAATCGACGGTGGTTAACCCCTGTGTGAATGAGTATCTCAAAATAATAGCCATGAAGGCGTCAGTCTTATGCTATTTCTCGGTTAATCCGAGATTCCAGCGACCAACAAGGCCATGATACTGGCTCTTTTCATCCTAGGGTGATGTGATACCATTTAATAAAATGGACTATGCGAACTAGAATGATGACTCAATATCTTGTGATTACCGCCATTGGCACTGACCGTCCGGGCATTAGCAATCAAATTGTGCAACTTGTCACTCAGTCTAATCTCAATATTGTCGATAGCCGCATCGCGCTATTAGGTGAGGAATTCTCATTACTGATGATGGTGTCTGGGTCATCAAATGCTTTAGCTCGCCTTGAAACACACTTCCCCTCTTTTGGTCGGCAGCACGATTTAATCACCATGATGAAACGGACTACATTAAAAGCGACGCCAAACCATACCTATGTCATTGAAGCTTTCGTCGAGTCTGACGACCGACCCAGCATAGCGGAAGAGATCACCACGTTTTTTGCCCAACGCCATATTGGTATCGAATCCTTGAGCGCACAAACCGATAATACGGTCATAACCGGTGCTGACGATACTCGGTTTCATATGACGCTCAGTGCCAAGGTGACAGTGGATTACAACTTACTGCAGCTACAAGAAGAATTCGAACAACTCTGCTCAATACTGCACGTCTCTGGTACACTTAATTTTATTAAAAACAGTGCTTAAAAAGGATAAATGATGACCACATTACAAGCTGGCGTAACAGCCCCTGACTTTACCTTGCTCAACCAAGATGGTGAACCTGTCTCTCTTACCGACTTTTCAGGTAAAAAAGTTTTAGTCTATTTTTACCCAAAAGCCATGACACCGGGTTGCACAGTTCAAGCTCAAGGTTTACGAGATAGTAAAAGTGAACTCGACAGCCACAATGTGGTGATACTAGGAATCAGCATCGATGCGGTAAAACGCCTACCTAAGTTCATTGAGCGCGATAATTTAAACTTCACTCTATTGTCTGACGAAGATCATGCAGTATGTGAAAAATACGGCGTGTGGCAACTTAAAAAGTTCATGGGCCGAGAAAATATGGGCATTGTGAGAACGAGCTTTCTCATTGATGAGCAAGGTAATATCGAACATGTATTTAATAAGTTTAAAACCAAAGATCATCATGAGGTGGTGTTAAATTACTTAAATGAGCATGCTTAAGTAAATAAACGCCCATCACTAACTCGCAGCCCCCTACTAAAAACAAAAAAGCGCCTCATAATCGGCGCTTTTTTTGATCAACCAGAGACTCTAGCTCGAATCATTCAGCGGTTGGCGGATTATTTCCGATGTCGTCGATTGCAGGTAAAGCATGCCACACCGCCTTGACTAACGTGGCTAATGGGATAGCAAAAAATACGCCCCAAAAACCCCACAAACCGCCAAATATCAATACCGCAGCAATGATAGCCACCGGGTGCAGGTTAACCGCTTCAGAGAATAAAATCGGAACAATGACATTCCCATCAATGATTTGCACAATTCCGTACACAATCATCATCGTATAAAACTCTGGCGTCAATCCCCATTGAAATAAACCAACAATCGCCACTGGCACAGTGACAACCGCAGCACCAATATACGGGATCAGTACCGACGCCCCGACCGCGACAGATAATAGTACGGCATAGCGTAGATCGAACACTGCAAACGTTATATAAGTCGCCACTCCGACAATAACAATTTCTAACGCTTTACCACGGATATAATTGGATATTTGCTCATTCATTTCACTCCACACTTGTGCCGCTAGCACTCGATTACGTGGCATGATGCGCCCAAACCCTCGTAGCATTTGCTGTTTATCTTTGAGGATAAAAAACACTAATAACGGCACTAAAATCAGATAAACCGCTAACGTCGCAATACTAATCAGCGATGAAAGCGATCCTTTTAACGCTGACTCACCAAACATGAGCGCTTTATTCTTGGCATTATCCATTAACGGCTCAACAATATCCAAATTGGCCAGTTCAGGATAACGTTTCGGTATCGACATCACAGAGCGCTGCAAGTCCGTATACATACTCGGAATATCATTGACTAGATTAGCAACCTGTTTCCAGATGGTCGGCACTAAACCAAACAAAGCAAATAACATCAGGCCGATAAAAACGAGCAATACTAAAATAACCGCGGGAGTCCTTGGCAGACGCCAACGTTGCAGATGCATCACTGGCCATTCCAATAAATAAGCGAGTACCACCGCGACCAAGAGTGGCGCGATCAAATGTCCAAACAAGTAAATCGTGATAAAACCAACAATTAATACCGCCAATAGACTTACTGCGTTTGGATCAGAAAATCGCCTTCTGTACCAATTTTGCACCAGTTCTAGCATGCCATTATACTCCTGTACTCGATGCTATATGTTGTATGTTGTATGAAACCTTGCTTTCTATTGTGTCATGAAAACGAAGAATCGTGATGATTGATGAGAGAAATTCATCACGATCGCCACGCTATCCAATAAAAAGTGCTATAAAACCAATCTCTCATGGTTTCATTTATTCATTGAATGATTATGATAGTGATCAGTAACGGTGAACGAACGCCATAACAATTACTTCATCTTGACGAGATAACGACATTGTATCGTTTTTATTATAAGGGCAACACTGAAACCATCCCTTATTTAACTCAAGTCCGTCCATGACCTCACCAAAGAAACCTTTTGTCGAGTCAATGGTCATAAAGTCAGTTGCTTTAGGAGCTCAATCTTGCATGATGTTTAAGAAAAAAAAGCGTTCATTGCTGGGCTTATGTTTGGCCTCTGCCTTATCGTTGAGTGTGACAGAGACAAGTTTTGCCCATACCAATAGCACAGATTTGCCCGACATTGGAACGGTGGCTAGCTCTACGTTATCAATCAATAAGGAATTACAATACGGAGACGCTTATATGCGTATCCTACGAGCGACACAACCGATCATTAACGATCCCGTGTTAAACCAGTATCTTGATGATTTAGGCCATCGTTTAGTTGCTCATGCTGATAATGTCAAAACCCCTTTTCAATTTATCCTTATTCATAACCGTGTGCTCAATGCCTTCGCTTTTTTTGGTGGTCACGTTGCGCTGCACTCTGGCCTCTTTTTACACACCCATACAGAAAGCGAATTAGCCTCGGTCATGGCCCATGAGATCTCTCACATCACTCAGCGACATTTAGCGCGCCGAATGGAAGAAGAGGCTCGAAATACCCCAGCCACGATTGCCGCGATGGCAGGCTCTCTCCTTTTGGCGATAGCGTCTCCTCAAGCGGGGATTGCTGCGCTTAACGCGACCATGGCTGGTCATATTCAAGGGCAATTAAACTACTCGCGCAGCAATGAAGAAGAAGCGGATCGATTTGGCATGAGAACACTAGAAAAATCTGGGTTTAACGTCATGGCGATGCCCCGCTTTTTCAGCCGGTTAGCCGCTGAATATCGCTACTCATCCAAACCGCCACAAATGTTGCTTACACACCCATTACCACAATCTAGAATTACCGATACTCGTCAGCGGGCACAGCAATATAAAGTTCATCACTCTAAGCCCTCATTGGCTTTCTATTTAGCGCGCTCGCGCGTTATTGCTCGTTATAGTGATTTAAAAACAGCATCGGCATTAGACTGGCTATCACGCCATAAAAAACAGGCCCCCACCGCAATGAAGGAGGCCTTTGATTATGGCCAAGCCTTGATTTACTTAGACAATGATGAGCTGACTAAAGCCAAAGCCAAATTGCTACCCTTATGGAAAAAATCTCCCGATAACCCGTTTTATCTGGATGCCATGAGTGATTTATATTTGGCGTTGAAGCAAGCACCCAAAGCACAAGCTATGCTTAATCAAGCTCAAAAAAATAACCCTAAAAATGCGGTAATTTTGATTAACTACGCCAACGTGTTGTATAAAGAGAATAAATGTAAAGCTGCAATTCATGTATTACAACGTTATACCCATGCTCATCCCGATGACGTGAATGGCTGGGATTTATTATCGAAAGCGAATAACCGTTTAGGTAATGAAAAAGAAGAATTAGCTGCGCGCGCCGAAATTTTGGCATTAAAAGCACAGTGGACAAAAGCGATTCAATACTATACTCAAGCGAGTCAACTCGCTAAGCTGGGCAGCCTCGAACAAGCGCGTTACGATGCCCGAATTGACCAACTGCTCGTTCAACGTGATCGTTTTACAGCGTTACAGAAAAACTAAGAGATAGGAAGAGACTATGTCAGTCGTGATTTATCATAACCCAAGATGTTCAAAAAGTCGTGAGACCTTAGTACTGCTAGAAGCCAACAATGTCCAGCCTGAAGTAGTAAAGTACTTAGAGACCCCACCATCACTAGAAGAACTCAAAGCACTATTTGCCAAACTCGGTTTAGATAGTGTGCGTAAAATGATGAGAACCAAGGAAGACGCCTATAAGAGCCAAAACCTCGATGATGAATCCTTGTCCGATGACGCCCTATTTCAGGCGATGGTAGACACACCCAAATTGATAGAGCGCCCAATCGTAGTTAATGGCGAACATGCTCGCCTTGGCCGTCCACCGGAAAACGTGCTTGAGATTTTATGAGTACTCAAGTTGTTGTTCTTTATCACAGCCGCCACGGCAGCACGCGTACACTGGCTCGCCACATTGCGCGTGGAGTCGAATCTGTCAGTGGATGTGAAGCTTTACTACGTACGGTAGCAGAATTTGATGAGCCGCAACATGAAGTGCTCGACCCTATCCTAAGCCTTGATGAACTCAAAGCTTGCGATGGCTTAGCGATGGGTAGCCCGGTATGGTTTGGTAACATGTCGGCGCCTATGAAACACTTTTGGGATCAAACCACGGCGCTCTGGATTAGTGGCGATCTC
>JBQGON010000172.1:0-7105 GCA_052087065.1 Vibrio sp.
CTCCAAGGTGGGGCATAAAGTCGTAGGTCAAGTTTAGCTGATCTCATCTAAGCTGAGTTCAAAACTGGGCGCGAATGTCTGTAAAAAATAGTTCATTTCCGGACTATGGCGCTCATCAAGTGTCACTTCTAAGCGCTTCTTTGCTCGGGCGTATTCTTGGTTTCCGGCACTAAGTTCTTCTAAGCATTTTAAATAGGCGCATAGACAATCGGCTTGCTTGACGATGGCTTCATCGATGGGATCGGCCTGTTCACTGAGCAGGAAAGGGGCGAAATCGTCCTGCAAATCTTCCGGTAGCATAGCCAGTAAGCGATGCTCGGCCGCGGACTCGATCTTTTTATATTCTTTGGCAATATGCGGGTTGGAATATTTGATGGGCGTTGGCAGATCGCCTGTCAGGACTTCACTGCTATCGTGATACATCGCTTTAAGTGCGATACGCTCAGGGTTGAGCTGACCACCAAATTTCTTATTTTTAATCACGGCGAGGGCATGAGCAACAAAAGCTACTTGCAGGCTGTGCTCAGAGACATTCTCTTTCGATACAGAGCGCATCAGCGGCCAGCGCTGAATGAGCTTCATCCTATCTAGATGAGCAAAAAAATGGCTCTCTTTCATGATTGGCTAATCCTTTTTATCTTCAAGAAAAGCCAGTGTACAAAAGAGAGCCGCTTTCACCAACCTAAGTTGATGGATTTGAGTTATTTATTGGCGATACGTGCTAAGGAAACGCTCAAAACGGCCAAGAGCAATCTCCAAAGTTTCAACGTGTGGCAGGGTCACGATACGCACGTGATCAGGCTCTGGCCAGTTAAAGCCAGTCCCTTGTACCAACAGAACTTTCTCTTGAATCAAGAAGTCTTGCACCAATTTTTGATCGTCTTTTAAATTGAATTTCTTCTTGTCCAATTTCGGGAACAGGTACATGGCGCCTTTCGGTTTGACGCAGGATACCCCTGGAATTTGGTTGAGTAATTCAAAAGCGCGATCGCGCTGCTCTAACAACCGTCCACCCGGCAGCAACAGCTCATTGAGGCTTTGATACCCGCCGAGCGCGGTTTGAATCGCATGCTGCATCGGTACATTGGCACACAGGCGCATGGAGGACAAAATATCCAAACCAGCAATGTAGCCTTGCGCGAGGTGTTTCGGGCCGGTTAAAAACATCCAGCCGCCTCGAAAGCCACACACACGGTAGGCTTTGGATAAGCCATTAAATGTCACGACTAAGACATCTTCTGTCAGCGTGGCAATCGAGGTGTGTGTCGCACCGTCGTAGAGAACTTTATCGTAGATTTCATCGGCAAAGATGATTAGGTTGTGTTGACGCGCAAGTTCAATGATTTCGAGGAGAAAATCCCTTGAGTAAACCGCCCCTGTTGGGTTATTTGGGTTGATCAGGACAATGCCGCGCGTTCTCTTGTTAATTTTCTTTTTAATATCGTCAAGATCAGGCAGCCAATCGGCTTGTTCATCACAAATGTAGTGAACGGCATTGCCGCCAGATAACGAGGTGGCGGCAGTCCAGAGCGGGTAATCTGGCGCAGGTACGAGCATTTCATCGCCATTGTTTAACAGCGCTTGCATCGCCATGACGATGAGCTCTGAGACACCGTTACCAATGTAGACATCTTCGACATCAAGGCTACGAATGCCCTTTTTTTGATAATGCTGAACCACGGCTTTACGCGCGGAGTAAATCCCTTTTGAATCGGCGTAACCTTGTGAAGTAGGGAGGTTACGAATGACATCCACGAGGATTTCATCCGGGGCATCAAAACCAAAAGGGGCGGGATTACCGATATTGAGCTTCAGTATTTTATTCCCTTCTTCTTCCATTCTCTTAGCATGTTTGAGCACTGGTCCCCTAATGTCATAGCAGACATTATCGAGTTTTGACGACATCCCGATATTTTGCATTATTTGGTTCCTGTATTTAGTTGCTTTGCTTTATTAAAGTACACTAATTGCTTTTTATTTAGAATAAAAAACTGGAAATTCTTGCGTGATGTTGCGGGATCTCAGTGGTAGTATCACCACCAAAATTGAGCTATCTCAATGAAACGCAGGAAAGGCGTTCTACAGACTTGATTTCATCTAGGCCACTCCATAAAGTGGACGTCAGTCCCGCAGCCCGTATTGCCGAGGTTACTTTGACTTATTTCCAGCAGACCATTATTCAGTTGACCGAACGAATTCATCACGCACCAGCGGATGCCGTGCGAGTTGAATTGCCGCTCAATGTCTCGAACACCGTATTCACTCTTGACTGGCTGGATGCTCAACCCTTATATCCGAAGTTTTATTGGCAACCTCGTTCAGGTGATGAGGAAGTCATGGCGTTAGGTGCGCTTGCCACCTTTACATTGGTAGAGTCGCAAGCGTTATATCACGTGTTAGGTGATAACCAGCGAGTATGGGGTGGACGTTCCTTTGATGGCAACACCTCGAAAAATCCGCATTGCTTATCCGAATATTTTTTCTTACCGCAGATTGAACTGATTCGCCGTGGACAGGCTTGGTATTTAGCGGCCAACATTAATCAGGATAAAAACTCGACTCTCGCCGCATTACAGCAATTAGTGGTCGTGAAGGGCATATCGAAAAATACACCCGTATCAATTATGACGCAGAGTCATACTCCCAATCAGAGACAGTGGTCACAGTTAGTGGGTCAAGTACTTCAAGGGATTGAAAAACAGGACTTTCAAAAAGTCGTACTGGCGCGTGAAACCCGGCTAGGTCTCTCTGAGCATGTCAGTGCTGCGCGTTTACTCAAAGAAAGTTGCCGCTGTAACAAAGACAGTTTTCACTTTATGTTGGCAATGAATCCTCATTATGCATTTGTTGGCTCAACACCCGAACGTTTATATCAGCGCCAAGGTGGCTCTGTCTTTACCGAAGCATTAGCGGGCACGATTGGCCGCGGTGCAACGCCTGCCTTAGATCAGCAAAACGCCGACTGGCTGTTACATGATTTTAAAAATGTGAATGAAAATCAATATGTGGTGGATGATATTGTCAGTCGTTTAGGTGGCCTCTCTGATGATTTAGCCGTTGAGCCAGATGTCGGTTTGGTGAAACTGCGTCAGGTGCAACATTTACGTCGTAAAATCACCGCCACTTTGCACGATGGCGTTGATGGCGCTGAGTTATTAACTGCATTGCAACCCACGGCCGCTGTGTCGGGGTTACCTCGCCAACCTGCCTATGAATTTATTCTTAATCATGAACCGTTTGTTCGTGGCTGGTATGCTGGCTCGATGGGGTATGTGAGTCGAGCACATTCTGAGTTTTGTGTTGCGATCCGTAGTGCGTTGGTTTTGGATCGTGAAGTGCATTTATTTGCGGGAGCTGGCATTGTGCCGGGCTCGGATGCGGCGATGGAATGGCAAGAGCTTGATAAGAAAATGGCGACGCTGAAGAGCTTAGTCACTGATATGCAGCAAGAGGATGTTCTGGTATGAAGCACGATCAAGCGATACTCAATCGGATTTGGAGCCGTACGCTATTAGAAGAGTTGTCGCGCTGGGGAGTGGAGCATGTGTGTGCTGCGCCCGGATCGCGGTCTACGCCTTTGATTCTCGAGGCGGATGCGCACGAAAAACTGCAATTACATACCCATTTTGATGAACGCGGCCTAGGGTTTATGGCGTTAGGTTTGGCGAAAGCGACTCAGCAGCCGGTGGTAGTGATTGTTACCTCTGGAACCGCTGTGGCAAACTTACTTCCTGCGATTGTCGAGTCCAAACTGACTGGTGAGTCATTGATTGTTCTCTCATCGGATCGGCCCGTGGAACTGGTTGGTTGCGGGGCGAATCAAGCCATCTATCAACCGGGTATTTTTTCTGAGCATGTCACGCATAGCGTGAATTTACCGTCGCCAAACACGCAAACACCGCTAACGTGGCTGTTAAGTTGTGTGGATGAAACCATGCACCAACAGCGCCAGCATGGTGGCAGCTTACATATTAATTGCCCGTATCCCGAGCCGTTGTATGCCTCACAAAGCGAATCCATCTATGAGGACTATTGCGCGCCCATTGCCACTTGGCAAGCCTCGACTCACCCTTATTCTCAGCGTTCGATTATGCAGCACCTTGATGCGCCGGGTATTCCACTGTATCAAACAAAAGGATTGGTAGTGATTGGCGCCGTGGCGCTGCGCCAAGCGCAATCGGCAGCGGCATTTGCTCGTAAAATGGGGTGGCCATACTTATGTGATCCGCAATCGGGTATCACTAGCCCATGGGAACATTACGATCTTTGGTTAACCAATCCAGAGGCGAATGAAATCCTCTCGCAATGTGAGCATATCGTACAGTTTGGTGGCCGTATTGTATCGAAACGACTCAATCAGTGGCTTGCTAAGCAAGTTCAACGACGTGGTGCCCATTATGAGGTAGTCACGCCAGACAGTGGGCAGCATAACCAAAGCCACTTGCCACAGCAGCGCTGGATGATGACCCCACAAGTTTGGACGGCACCCTATTTAACCTCTGGTGAGGCTACCGATGAGCAAGCACCGTCGTTATACCAAGGGTGGGGAGATGCCTTGTGGCATTTTGCTGATGAGTGTGCCTTACTTGCGACCTTGCACCTAAATCAAGACCGTTTATCAGAAGTGGCCGTGGCGCTCACGCTCAATGAAGTGGCAGAGCAGCATCCGCTCTTTTTAGGCAATAGCTTAATGATCCGGATGATCGATATGTTAAGTACCCTGACCGATGTGCCAGTGTATAGCAATCGCGGAGCATCGGGGATTGATGGGTTGATTGCAACTGCTGCGGGGGTACAACAGGGCTTACAGGATGGATTGCTGGTGGTCATTGGTGATACTGCGTTGTTGCATGATCTCAATTCCCTCGCGTTACTGCATTCAGTGACACAACCGATGGTGGTGGTAGTGACCAATAACGATGGGGGCGCCATTTTTGATATGCTTCCCGTGGATGCGGATAAACGAGAAGCGTTATATCGCATGCCTCATGGCTATGACTTCGCCCATGCGGCTGCGCAATTTGGTTTGAGCTATGCCAGCCCAAGTTCGCTACATGACTACCAACGTTTGATTCAACAGCACTGGGAAAGCGGGACGGGCGCTTTACTGGTCGAAGTGCCCACGCCGTCGCAAGAAGCTGCGCAGCATATCCAACAATTATTGGAGCAAGTGCATGCTTTATAGCCAACGGTTATTGACGTCGCCGTCTGCTCAGCAGCCTGTTTTGGTTTGGTTGCATGGTTTATTAGGGAGTGGCGAGGATTGGTTAGAAACCATTCACGCATTACCCGATTATAGCCATCTGGTGATTGATTTACCCGGACATGGCGGCAGCCAAGCAATGCGCTGTGAAGATTTACCAGCATGTGCTCAACAGGTCGTGGACACCATTGCCCAGCAGCTGGGAAACCAGCAACCCGTGGTGTTGATTGGCTATTCTTTAGGCGCACGCGTGGCGATGGTGGCGGCAGAGAGTGGCAAGCTTAACGGCTTGAACCTACAAGCCATAGTCTTAGAAAGTGGGAATGCGGGGCTAGCAAACGAGCCTGCGCGAGTGGCACGTATCGAGCATGATAAGCAATGGGCTGAGCGCTTTGCTCACGAGCCCCTAGAAACAGTATTGAACGCTTGGTATCAACAGCCGGTTTTTGGCTCATTAGACACCGAGCAACGCCAAATGCTGATTAAGGCGAGAGCGCACAATTCGGGGGAGGCGATCGCCCACATGCTCGCGGCGACATCACTGGGAACTCAGCCTAATTTATTGGCGAAATTGCAAAGTGTGTCGCTCCCCATGTTGTATATCTGTGGCGACAAAGACGAAAAATTCATGCATCTAGCGCAAGGGTATGGCTTGCCAACACGTGTCATTCCTGGCGCGGGTCATAACGTTCACAAAGAGCAGCCAAATACCTTCGCGGCTCTTATTCATCATTTCATTACAACCACAATGGTCGGTTGTTTAGCATAATAATTGGGGTTCACCATGGCAAAAACTGTCGGTATTTCAGAAGAAGAACTGTACGCACCGGTCGAGTGGCGAGATTGTAGCGCTCAATATGAAGACATTCATTTTCACAAGTCGGTTGATGGTATTGCAAAAATTACCATTGCTCGTCCACAAGTCCACAATGCGTTTCGCCCTAAAACGGTGAAAGAAATGATTCATGCGCTGGCTGATGCGCGTTATGACGAACGCATTGGTGTGATCATTTTAACGGGCTTTGGCGAAAAAGCGTTTTGCTCTGGTGGCGATCAAAAAATCCGTGGTGATTACGGCGGTTATCAAGACGATGAAGGTACCCACCATTTGAACGTGTTGGATTTTCAACGCCAGATTCGTACCTGTCCGAAACCAGTGATTGCCCAAGTTTCTGGTTGGGCAGTCGGCGGCGGTCATGTGCTGCATATGATGTGTGATTTAACCATTGCCGCTGAGAACGCTCAGTTTGGTCAAACTGGACCAAAAGTGGGCTCGTTCGACGGTGGTTGGGGCGCGTCTTATATGGCACGTATTGTTGGACAAAAGAAAGCGCGTGAAATTTGGTTCTTATGTCGTTTCTACGATGCCCAAGAAGCCTTAGACATGGGATTGGTCAATACGGTGGTTCCGCTTGATAGTATTGATCAAGAAACCGTGCGTTGGTGTCGTGAAGTATTACAACATAGCCCGATGGCACTACGTTGCTTAAAAGCGGCGCTCAATGCCGATTGTGATGGACAAGCAGGACTGCAAGAACTTGCAGGGAATGCTACAATGTTGTTCTACATGACCGAGGAAGGCCAAGAAGGTCGTAACGCTTTTAATGAGAAGCGTCATCCAGACTTTGATAAATTCCCACGTAATCCTTAGTAACCGTATACACCGTCAGCTTGGTATGCCTGCTGACGGTGTATTGGCGAGCTATTTTGATACGTTGTGGTATTGGCTCAAACAGTATCACTACGTATCATTCTATTTTTTAAAAGGTTAGACGTGTTATGCGCAGCGCAAAACTCTATCGCTACACTTTGCCAATGGACAGTGGTGTCGTGCTTCGTAACAACAAATTAACTCATCGGGTCGGCTATGTTGTCGCGCTCAGTGAACATGGCCGAACGGGC
>JBQGON010000173.1:0-7048 GCA_052087065.1 Vibrio sp.
CGTTTCATCCCCCCCGATAGATTACGAGCACGCTCGTTGCGTTTACCCCATAAATCTAACTGAGACAGGTAGGTTTTCGCCCGTTCTTGTGCCAGCGCTTTCTTAACACCATAATAGCCCGCCTGTTGCATGACGATCTGCTCAACAGTTTCAAATGGGTTAAAATTGAACTCTTGAGGAACTAAACCGATCTTTTGTTTCGCCAATTCTAAGTGTTGGTCAATATCATAACCAAACACTTTGACTTGCCCAGATGTTTTATTCACCAAGGAGGAAATGATACCAATTGTGGTCGACTTTCCTGCACCGTTAGGCCCTAATAATGCGTAAAAATCGCCTTTTTCTACTTTCAAGCTGACGCCTTTTAAAGCCTCAAACCCGCCAGAATACGTTTTACGCAATTTTTCTAATTCTAAAGCGTACATATCACTCTCATTGTTCATGAATGGAACCCCGACGTTACCGAGTATCTACTATAATCGGTGTCACTGGATTATAACTAGATTCTACCGTAGCGAGATAAAAAAGCACAAAGATTAATCCAAAGCAAAAATATCTGTACAAAAACTAGCTAAATTATTTAAACACTATGAATAATTACAGATTGCGATGAAGAGATTGTGTATAGTTGACGCACTAAAGAGGGAAGCAACATGCCAGAATTAAAGCAATTATTCGACAACAACTCTAAATGGTCAGCCTCACTTAGGGCGAAAACGCCTGAATATTTTACCACCTTAGCTCAAGGACAAAACCCAGATTTTCTGTGGATTGGTTGCTCTGATAGCCGAGTGCCGGCCGAGCGCTTAACCGGCCTATTTGCTGGAGAATTGTTTGTACACCGTAACGTCGCCAATCAAGTCATACATACCGATTTAAATTGCCTTTCCGTGGTTCAGTATGCTGTCGATGTATTAAAAGTAAAGCACATCATTATCTGTGGTCATTATGGCTGTGGGGGAATAACCGCCGCCATTGATAACCCCAAATTAGGCCTTATCAATAATTGGCTATTACACATTCGTGATTTGTATTTTAAACATCGAACCTACTTGGATGCGATGGCAGGTATGGAACAATCGGATAAATTAGCAGAAATCAATGTGGCAGAACAAGTCTATAACTTAGGTAATTCCACCATACTGCAAAGTGCTTGGGAGCAAGGCCAGGATGTTGAGTTACACGGTGTGGTCTATGGCATTGAAGATGGTCACTTAGAATATTTGGGCGTGCGCTCTAATTCTCCAGAAACGGTCAATGACAGCTACCATCAAGCCATGCTGCGTATTTTAAATGACGACCACGCCCTTTTGTGTCGATAAAGCGCTGCAGCCATTGTCAATGGTATGGCTGCAGAATCCCCACTACTCTAGCGGTACCACTTTACCAATGTAGGGTAAATGACGATAGCTCTGCGCGTAATCAATTCCCACACCGACGACAAATTCATCAGGAATAGAGAAACCAATCCAATTGACGTCAACGTCCACTTCTCGGCGCGACGGTTTATCAAGTAATGTACAAATATCAATCGAGTTTGGTTCTCTTAGCTGCAAGAACTCTTTCACTCGTGTCAGTGTATTCCCGGTATCAATGATGTCTTCAACCAACAACACATCTTTCCCTTGGATGTCATCATCGAGATCTTTTAAGATTCGCACATCGCGAGAGCTTTCCATACCATTGCCATAGCTAGAAGCGGTCATAAAATCGACTTGATGGTTAATGTCGATAGCTCTGGCTAAATCAGCCATAAATACAAAAGAACCGCGCAATAACCCGACCAATACCAAGTTTTCGCTATTTTTATAGTGCTGAGAAATTTCTTTACCCAACTCTTGAACGCGCTTCTGAACATCTTGCTCAGAGATCATCACTTCAACTTTATGTTTCATTCTGCTCTCGTATGATTAGTCTAGAAGCTATTTTTGACCACGAAAAGGACAATATGTTGCCCAAAATAACTCCAAATATTGAACGCCGTATAGTATCATTCTCACTCTTATGAGGAAATTATTTCCTCTGCAAACCACGGGAACTTGATGGTAAATACTGATAATTGGTACAAAATTCGATGAAAAACATCCCAAGAATACGTATTTGATTGACCTTATAAATATGCATCAGTACACTCTTATAGACACTAAAAAATAAAATAATTACTAGTATCAAGTTCCATTCAAATAACAACGTAAGTAATCAAGGCAAAGGATTAATAATATGGATGCTTCTATCGAAAGGCGGCCGCGTACCCGCTTATCCCCTCAAAAGCGTAAACATCAGTTAATGGAAATTGCGCTCGAAGTTTTTGCAAAACGGGGAATTGGACGTGGCGGTCATGCTGATATCGCCGAAATTGCACAAGTATCAGTCGCGACTGTCTTTAACTATTTCCCAACCAGAGAAGACTTAGTCGACGATGTACTGACATTTGTGGTCCGTCAATTCTCTAACTTTTTAACTGATAATATCGATCTTGATATCCATGCACGTCAAAATCTAAAAAACATTGCTGACGGTATTGTGGACCTTGCAATTGACGATTGTCACTGGCTGAAAGTCTGGTTTGAATGGAGTGCCTCTACCCGTGAAGAAGTATGGCCTCTCTTTGTATCCTCGAACCATACAAATCAACTGCTGCTGAAAAATATGTTCACTAAAGCCATTGAGCGTGGTGAGCTAGATAATCGCTACGCGGCAGAAGATATGGCGACGCTATTCCATGGCCTTTGCTATTCTCTGTTTGTACAAACGAACCGCGTCCCCAACGAACATAGTGTTCACCAGCTAGTTGACAACTACTTAGATATGTTATGTATCTACGCAAAAGAAAGCTAATAAATAGACCTTAACGTGCTTTCTAACACTTGGTCTCACATTAGTTAACACAAAAAAAACCGCTGTTATTAACAGCGGTTTTTTGTATCTGCTTGCTAAGAAAATTTATTTCTTTTTCGCTTTTGCATTCGGTAGATCAGTAATTGACCCTTCAAATACTTCCGCAGCAAGACCCACTGACTCGTGTAGAGTTGGGTGAGCATGGATAGTCAATGCAAGATCTTCAGCATCACAACCCATTTCAATCGCAAGACCAATTTCACCTAGTAGCTCACCACCGTTAGCACCAACGATTGCGCCACCAATAACACGGTGTGTATCTTTATCAAAGATAAGCTTAGTCATACCATCTGCACAGTCAGAAGCAATCGCACGGCCTGAAGCAGCCCATGGGAAAATAGCGGTTTCGTAGTTGATACCTTCCGCTTTCGCTTCTTTCTCTGTTTTACCAACCCAAGCAACTTCTGGATCGGTATAAGCGATTGATGGGATAACCTTAGGATCGAAGTAGTGTTTCTTACCAGAAATCACTTCTGCCGCAACGTGACCTTCGTGCACACCTTTGTGAGCCAACATAGGTTGACCAACAATATCACCAATCGCATAGATGTGTGGTACGTTAGTACGCATTTGCTTATCAACGTTGATAAAGCCACGCTCATCAACTTCAATGCCTGCTTGATCAGCGGCAAGCAATTGACCATTCGGTGAACGACCGATAGCAACAAGAACAGCATCATAGCGCTCAGCTTCTGCTGGTGCTTTTTTGCCTTCCATTGAAACGTAGATACCGTCTTCTTTCGCTTCAACTGCTGTCACTTTCGTCTCTAGCATTAGGTTGAATTTCTTAGAAATACGCTTAGTAAAGACTTTTACTACATCTTTATCGGCAGCAGGAATGACTTGGTCAAACATTTCAACCACATCGACCTGTGAACCAAGTGCATCGTACACGGTACCCATTTCTAGACCGATGATACCACCGCCCATAATAAGCAGTTTTTCTGGAACTTCTTTCAGTTCTAGAGCATCGGTAGAATCCCAAATACGTGGGTCTTCATGTGGAATGAACGGCAATTTAATTGGACGAGAACCAGCGGCGATAATCGCATTATCAAAGTTAACAACCGTCTTACCTTCTTCACTATCCACTTCGATAGTGTTAGGGCCAGTAAACTGACCAAGACCGTTAACTACGTTAACTTTACGCATCTTAGCCATACCGCCAAGACCGCCAGTAAGTTGGTTAATTACCTTCTCTTTCCATAGACGAATCTTATCGATATCTGTCGAGGGTTCACCGAACACGATGCCGTGCTCAGAAAGCGCTTTTGCTTCTTCAATCACTTTAGCAACGTGAAGCAATGCTTTTGAAGGAATACAACCAACGTTAAGACATACACCACCTAGGGTGTTATAACGTTCGATGAGAACCGTATCTAGACCTAAGTCTGCGCAACGGAAGGCGGCGGAGTAACCAGCAGGACCGGCACCAAGTACAACAACTTGGGCTTTTATTTCTTTGCTCATTTCGACCTCTTGTAGTCAATATCCCTAACAGGCTGTGCAGGGGGGCGCTATCCATAGTATGTAAAGCGAAGCCTATGCAAGTGTTAACAGTTTAACGCTACGATAACACGTTGAAAGGAAATTCCATGCAGCCTGTGAGCTAGACGACAAATCATTTTAGGGTTTAATCCCCGAACTGAATTGACAAGATAAATTAAACCAAGGCGGCGTATTCGCCGCCTTGTTTATCTTAAACTTACTATTAAAGAACTAGGCGACGAATATCGCTCAAACAACCGTTCAAGTAAGTGATGAAGCGTGCGCCTTCTGCACCATCAATCACACGGTGATCGTAAGATAGTGACAGCGGAAGCTGTAGACGAGGAACGAAATCTTTACCATTCCATACTGGCTTCATTTCAGACTTAGATACACCTAGGATACCTACTTCTGGCGCGTTAACGATTGGCGTAAATGCCGTACCGCCAATACCACCAAGGCTAGAAATAGTGAAACACCCACCTTGCATATCAGAAGCTGTCAATTTACCGTCACGAGCTTTCTTAGACATCGCTTTCAGTTCATCAGACAACTCATGAATGCCTTTGTTGTTCACGTCTTTAAAGACAGGCACAACTAGGCCATTTGGTGTATCAACTGCAATACCTACGTTCACGTATTTCTTAAGAATCAGGCTTTCACCGTCTTCAGAAAGTGACGAGTTGAAAGAAGGGAAGGCATCCAGTGCTTTCGCTACTGCTTTCATGATGAACACAAGTGGCGTGATCTTCATGCCGGATTCTTTCTTCGCTTCAATCGCATTCTGTTCTTTACGGAACTTCTCTAGTTCAGTGATATCTGCGTTATCCCACTGTGTAACATGCGGGATCATCACCCAGTTACGATGCAGGTTAGCACCAGAGATTTTCTTAATGCGAGAAAGAGACTTCACTTCGGTTTCACCGAATTTGCTAAAGTCTACTTTTGGCCAAGGAAGCAAACCAAGTGCAGCGCCGTCGCCTTTACCAGATGCAGCTGAAGCAGCACCTGATTCTAGACGTTTAAGTGCATTCTTAACGTAGTTTTGTACGTCTTCTTTCTGAATGCGGCTCTTACGACCTGTACCTTTGACTTTCGATAAGTTCACACCGAACTCACGAGCAAGACGTCGTACAACTGGCGTTGCATGAGCATACTCGTTGTTTTCTTCAAACTCACCAGTCGCTGCAGGAGCGGCAGGCGCAGCTTTAGGCGCTTCCGCTTTTGCTGCAGGCGCAGGTGCTGCTTCAGGAGCAGGAGCAGCTGCAGGCGCGGCACCAGCCACTTCAAAGACCATGATGAACGAACCAGTTTTTACTTTATCGCCTTCAGAGACTTTGATTTCTTTCACTGTACCGGCGAAAGGTGCTGGCACTTCCATTGACGCTTTGTCGCCTTCCACAGAAATAAGCGATTGCTCTTCTTCTACTGTGTCGCCAACTTTTACCATAACGTCAGTGACTTCAACTTCGTCGTCGCCGATGTCAGGAATATTAACTTCTTGAGGAGCCGCTGCAGCTTGAGTCGCTGGTGCCGCTTCTGCTGCTGGAGCAGGAGCTGATTCAGCGCTGCCAGCAACGTCAAAGATCATAATAAACGAACCAGTTTTCACTTTATCGCCTTCAGTCACTTTGATTTCTTTCACAGTACCTGCGAAAGGTGCTGGAACTTCCATTGATGCTTTGTCGCCTTCTACAGAAATAAGAGATTGCTCTTCTTCAACTGTATCACCAACTTTTACCATGATTTCAGTAACTTCTACTTCGTCATCACCAATATCAGGTACGTTTACTTCTTGCGGTGCAGACGATGCTGCAGGTGCGACTGGAGCTGCTTCAGCCGCAGGCGCTTCAGGAGCCGCTGCGCTTGATTCTTCTTCAAAGATCATGATGAAGCTACCAGTAGACACTTTATCGCCTTCTGATATTTTGATTTCTTTAACCACACCCGCTTGAGGTGCTGGAACTTCCATTGAAGCTTTATCGCCTTCAACTGAAATTAGTGACTGTTCTTCTTCAACTTTGTCACCCACGTTCACTAGGATTTCAGTAACGTCTACTTCATCCCCACCAATATCGGGTACGTAAATTTCGATTGCCATTGCTTCTTTACCTTTAATTAAGCGTGTAGTGGATTTGTTTTTTCTACGTCAATGTTGAATTTCTTGATCGCTTGTGCAACCACAGATTTTTCAACGTCACCGCGTTTTGCAAGTTCACTCAGTGCTGCAACTACAACGTATTCGGCATTAACTTCGAAGTGACGACGTAGGTTTTCACGGCTGTCTGAACGACCGAAACCATCGGTACCAAGTACTTTATAAGACTCAGCAGGAACGAACGCGCGAGCTTGTTCTGCGTAGTTTTTCATGTAGTCAGTCGCAGCGATTGCAGGCTCTGTACCCATCACTTGTGCAATGTAAGCCACTTGCTCTTCCGCTTCTGGGTGAAGCATGTTGTGACGCTCTACCGCTTGGCCTTCACGAGTGATCTCGTTGAATGACGTTACTGAGTAAACATCAGACGCTACGCCGTAATCATCGCTTAGGATTTGAGCCGCTTTACGGACTTCGTTCATGATCGTACCAGAGCTCATCAGCTGGATCTTACCTTTAGCACCAGTGTAAGTTTCTAGCTTGTAGATACCTTTACGAATCCCTTCT
>JBQGON010000174.1:0-7012 GCA_052087065.1 Vibrio sp.
AAATGGTCAGTTTGTTGTTCCCCCTGAAAAGGTGCAAAAGGTCGTCGATAAGCTGCCGTTGGAAGTCATTCCCGGTATTGGCAAAGTGAGTTTAGAGAAGCTGCACCGTGCGGGATTTTATTTATGTGAAGACATTAAAAACACCGACTATCGTGATTTATTGATTCGTTTTGGACGTCAAGGCGCCTCGCTCTGGCAAAAGAGTCATGGTATTGATCCACGAGAAGTCATTGTCGAACGAGAAAGAAAATCCGTCGGTGTTGAGCGCACTTTTAGCCAAAATATTATGACATACGAGCAATGTTGGGCGGTGATTGAAAATAAGTTATTTCCAGAACTTGACCAGCGGCTAACCAAAGCGAGTGCCAAGCGCGCCATTATTAAGCAAGGTATTAAAGTCAAATTTGCCGACTTTCAATTAACCACGATTGAACATCTTCACCAAGAGTTGGAACTGGATGATTTTCGCGAGTTATTGAGGGAAGTCTTAAAGCGCCAGAATGGACGCGAAATTCGTTTATTGGGGCTGTCAGTGATGCTGAAGCCGCAATTGCCAGTTGAACAGTTGAGTTTCTTTTAGATACACTGCTGATTGAATAAGTTGTTATCACCACGAGTGAATGGAAGACCAAATGAAATCATTAATCGCGATCGTCGTTTTACTCAGTGCATTGCCCGTATGGGCGAGCCAATGCCATGTTGACGTGAATAACGAAGTCCATCTTGATGGCAAAAAAGTAGAGATCCATCGTCAAGATGGCAGTGTGGCCAAATTAGACGAAAATAATCATGTGCGCATCAATGGTCAGGCGTTACCACTCAACTCTGAGCAACGCTCGATGGTTGATAAGTTTCGCACGAGTATGAATGACAGTGTGCCTAAAATGAAACAAGTCATTGATGACAGTTTGGAGATTGCCGATGATGTGCTTGATAAGGTCTCCACGAGTTTAAATACGCCTCATGCCTTCGATGATGTAAAGCAAAGCATTCAATCTTATGCCTCTAAAATGGAGCAGCGTTACTATAAAAATGGCGAGTTTGTGTTGCCTGCGAATACCTATGCAGAGATGAAGAAGCAATGGGCTGATGAGTTTGAGCAAATGAAAGCGGTGTTTACCAGCGAGTTTTTGACCAGTTCGTTTAATAGTATCAGTGAGAATATGAAGAAAAATGGGGGGATGAACCTCTCTAAACTCAGTGAAACCATGGGAAGTTTGAAGCAACAAGTCACCGAACAGCTTAAGACCCATAAGCAGAAAATTAAGAAAGATAGTAAAGAAATGTGTGATAGCCTCAACGATATTGTGCAGCAAGAGCATGCGCTGCATGAAAAAATTCCTGAATTAAAAAAATATCAGGTATTTACTATTTAATTAGTGGTATTCCGTTTCCGATGTTTAATCAAAAAGCCCTCAGTTTGTTCTGCGGGCTTTTTATACATTTACAGCTCAATAACGATTATTCACAATAAAATCAATTATCGGTATTTGCGTTTTATGTGTTTTTACATTAATGTACTAGCCAACTAGTTTAGTGGTATTAGTGGGTTCATATGACAACACCATCATCTCGTGAGACATTTGGTTCTCGCTTAGGCTTTATTCTATCGGCAGCAGGGGCTGCGGTGGGACTGGGAAATATTTGGGGGTTTCCAACTCAGGCTGCCAGTAACGGTGGCGGAGCTTTTTTATTGGTTTACCTAGTGCTAATTTTGGTGGTCGCTTATCCGATGCTCGTGGTAGAGATGTCGATAGGTCGATACGGTCAAGCGAATCCAGTGGATAGTATGCGTTCGTTGACCAATAACTCCCTAGGTAAGCGCATTGGTGCTAGTGTTGGCTGGTTAGGACTTAGTGTGCCGAGCGCGGTGTTGGCATTCTATAGTATCGTTGGTGGTTGGTTGATCTGTTATCTACTCGGGGCCATGACCGATATTCTAGGATTACAAGCGGCAACCGCATGGTTTAAAGGGTTCAGCGTCGAGCGTAACGCCTTTGGTACCATCGTGTTCTATGTATTGACGATTCTGATTGTCCAAGGTGGCGTGAAAGATGGCATTGAAAAATGGTCAACCCGTTTGATGCCGGCTTTATTTATTTTATTTGGCGTGTTGTTTGTCTATATCATGATGCAAGATGGCGCAATGCAAGGACTACGACATTATTTAATCCCAGACTTTAATAAGGTATGGGATAAAAAATTAATTTTGGCCGCCATGGGGCAAGGGTTCTTTTCTCTCACGATTGGCGGTTGTTCCATGCTGATTTACGGCTCTTACTTAAGTAAGAAAGAAAACCTGCCAAAGATGGCAATGAATGTCACCTTGGTAGATACTGCGGTTGCATTTGTCGCTGGTTTAGTTGTGATGCCTGCAATGTTTGTCGCCATGAAACACGGGGTTCAAATCTATGCTGCTGACGGCGCGTTACTGAGTTCTGATACGTTAGTCTTTACCGTATTACCCATGATGTTTGATAGTCTTGGGCTGTTCGGACAACTGTTCGCGATTGTCTTTTTCCTCCTATTAACCATCGCAGCGTTAACGTCATCGATTTCTATGTTGGAGTGTCCGGTCGCTTTGGTTGGGGAACGTTTTAATACTCGCCGAACGCCAACCAGCTGGGTTCTTGGCGGCATTATCGCGTTATTTAGTATGGTGATTGTTTACCATTTCGCGAGCTTATTTGGATTGGTCGCGATGGTTGCTACTCAGTATTTACAACCATTTGCTGCGCTGCTGTTTTGTTTGTTTGGTGGTTGGGTTTGGAATCGTAACCAGAAATTTAAAGAGTTATCATCTGGCTTTGCTAGTTTCCGCACCAGTTTATTTGGCCGTATTTGGCCTTGGTATGTGCGTTTAGTGTGTCCACTGACCGTAACCGCCATTATTTGGGCATCATTTACCTAATGAGTAATATAACGGCAAGTTGACTAATCACTTGCCGTTATTTTTTATTTTAACGAGGTTAAAACTCGCCGGTTTTTGGCCCTTCCAAGTCCATGTCGCTGATGTCTTCGATAAATTCTTCTACCAACTGTTCCACTTCGTGGTCATCATGATCAAAATATGCCAAGTTGAAGAGAGCATCCCCCTCGTTGACGAGAGGTAAGGTCTGTTGACCGATAACAATCCCGCCTTTAGCCGCCTTCAAATCCGATTTTGTCGCGCCTAGCGGTGAGTTGATGTAGGCGATAATCTGATTTTTTTCGACTTTGTCCCCTAAAGATACCAGTGACCGAACAATCCCATCGGTATCGGCACGAACCCAGTTAGTGGATCTTGAGATGAATGTCGATGGGAGTGCTTTACGGCTTTTTCGTAGCATACCTACCGCTTGTAGAGTTCGCTTAATCCCTTGTAATCCGGCTTGAATCGCTATGGGATCAAAACGTAATGCTTCTCCTGCCTCGTAGGTCAAAACACTCACGCCTAGTTTGCCTGCTTCGCTGCGCAAAGAACCATCGCGCAGTGGAGAATCAATCGTCACTGGAGTTCCAAATGCGCTCGCAATGCGCAGTGTTTCCTCATCACTAAGATCCGCACGGATCTGTGGCAGGTTAGTACGGTGTTGGGCGCCTGTATGTAGATCAATGATATATTGGCAGGATTTGGCAATTTCTGTAAAAAAGATATTCGCCATGCGTGAGGCTAGTGAGCCCTTTTCACTACCGGGGAAGCTGCGGTTTAAGTCACGTCTATCCGGTAGATAGCGCGATTTATGAATAAAACCAAATACGTTCACAACGGGAACCGCAATCAGCGTTCCTTTGAGTTTCATCGGATCAATACTTTCCACTAATTGACGTACTATCTCGACGCCATTGAGCTCATCACCATGAATAGCAGCATTGACCAGCATCACTGGGCCTGGTGACGCGCCATGTAGAATCTCAATTGGAATAGAAAGCGGCGTGTTGGTATAGAGTTTTGCTACTTCTAATTCTGTAATGACTCTGGTTCCCGCAGGCACGGATTGGCCTAAAATGTTAAAAGCGGGCATCGTATGCTGCGTTTTATTTACCATTGTCGAGTCCTGATGCGAGTTTCTCTTTTTCAATAAAATCGATGATCATGCCAGCAATGTCTTTTCCCGTGGACTTTTCTATCCCTTCTAAACCTGGGGATGAATTGACTTCCATGATCAGTGGGCCGCGTTGTGAGCGTAACAAATCGACTCCAGCGACTTTCAGCCCCATCACCTTGGCTGCGGCAACTGCGGTCTGCGCTTCTTCCTCGGTAATGTCAATCAAAGAGGCGGAACCACCGCGGTGCAAGTTAGAACGAAACTCGCCTTCGGCACCTTGACGTTTCATCGCAGCGATGACGGTGTCACCTAAAACAAAACAGCGGATATCTGCGCCTGCCGATTCTTGAATGTACTCTTGCACCATAATATTGGCTTTTAGGCCCATAAAGGCTTCAATGACACTCTCTGCAGCCTTGCGCGTTTCCGCAAGGACTACGCCAATCCCTTGAGTACCTTCAAGGAGCTTAATGACCACCGGAGCACCGCCAACCATGTCTAAAAGATCTTTGACGTCGTCAGGCTTATTGGCAAAGCCAGTAATCGGCATTCCCAAGCCTCGGTGTGATAACAACTGCATGGAGCGAAGTTTATCGCGAGAGCGGCTGATCGCGATTGATTCATTGAGTGTATATACATCCATCGTTTCAAATTGGCGAAGTACAGCGGTACCATAAAAGGTCACAGAAGCGCCTATGCGTGGAATAATGGCATCGAAATCATTCAGCTCTTCGCCTTTGCAGTGAATCTGTGGCCGTTTGGAGTTAATGTTCATATAACACCGCAACGCATCAATCACTTTGACTTCGTGTCCACGTTGTTAACTCGCTTCGATTAATCGTTGGGTCGAATAGAGGTTGGCGTTACGAGACAGTATTCCGATTTTCATATGCACATTTCCTTGAGAGAGAGTTGAAAAGATTTTTTCGGATCGACCAGCAAGTTTGTCATCGCCGTACGTCCAATCAGCATACGAAAGCCCATATTCGTCCGATCGGCTAAGGTTACTTCCGTTGGAAATGTATTCTCGCCTAAACACAGCTCAGTCATAATCACATAGCGTATTTCTTCTTCGCCACCCGAGTTACGAATGGAGCGCTGTTCAACCACGGCGGCATTACATTCAATCCGTATAGTGTCATCATGTTGATCAGGGAAAAGAAAAAAAGTCACCCGTTGTTCACCTTGGTGAGTGTAGGGGGTGACGTGTAATGCATGGAGACTCGATGTGCGTGCGCCCGTGTCCATTTTGGCTTTAATGCGATTGATCCCCAATTGAGGCAGGGCAACATATTCACGCCACCCAGTGATTATTTTTGAACTCATAACGTTATGTAATCTCGATAAGTGACTAGCGTTAGATAGCGCATAAAGCGCGCACTCTAGCAAAGCGTGGAATCGTATGACCAACGAAAAATTTCAGTCGTGTTGATAACCAGTATTAATCATATTAGTGAGAAAGCGTGTTAATTATTGTGGTTGAGTGTTAAATAATCGCAAAAATAGCAATGTGATGACATGGGGAAGGTACAAGCCAGACAATTCGCCTGGCTTGTTAGCTCGTTAAGCTTTGTTGGGAATATTTTCGAGTAGGGCAATCATTTGCTGCCAGAACAAACCGACAGTGTCGATTTTGACTTTTTCATCGGGAGAGTGTGGGAACTTGATAGTCGGTCCAAACGAAATCATATCCATTTCTGGATAAGGTTTTTTAAACAGGCCACATTCTAGCCCGGCATGAATGACCATGATATTGGGTTTGTGCCCATAGATCCCTTCATACATATCGCGGAAAATATGCATTATTTCTGAATCGGCATCGGGTTTCCATCCGGGATAAGCGCCGGCGAAATTCACCTCGGCATTGGCTAGGTTAGATAATGACGTGAGAGTTCCTTCTACTTGCTGGCGACCAGAGTCAATCAGTGAGCGTACCAAACACAAAACGGTCGCATGGTCATTGTCTGTGGTAATCACACCGACGTTAAGGGAAGTTTCTACAACGCCTGCAATATCATCACTCATTCGGATAACACCATTCGGGCATGCATTTAATCCTGCAATAAATGCGCGTTGCGATTCAACAGAAAAAACGCCTTGTTCTGTATCATGCGCATCATTGAGTAGTGTAATCGTCGTTTCAATTTGCTGTAATTCTGTGGCGACTAGCTCGCCAAATGCTTGATAAGCGCTATCTAATGCCTCAGCTTGCTCGACAGGCACTGAAATCACAGCAAAGGATTCGCGAGGGATAGCATTACGTAAGCTACCGCCTCGGAATTCAATCAGCCGGTAATCAATATTTGCGGTATGATCGGCGAGGAAACGTGCGAGTAGCTTATTGGCGTTGGCTCTACCTGTATGAATATCAGCACCGGAATGTCCACCTTTCAACCCTTTAAGGGTTAATTGACGCGTAGTAAACCCTGCTGGTTGTGTGTCGCGAACGATCGGGAACGTCAAGGTTGCATCAACGCCGCCAGCACAGCCCATGTAGACTTCGCCTTCTTGCTCTGAGTCGGTATTGAGCAAAATATCACCTTCAAGCCAGCCTTCTTGTAGGCCGAACGCACCGGTCATACCCGCTTCTTCGTCAATGGTGAGCAACACTTCAATCGGCCCATGTTTGATATCGTTTGCCGCTAGAACGGCTAAACAAGAAGCCATACCAATACCATTGTCTGACCCTAGGGTTGTCCCTTTCGCTGTCACCCATTCCCCATCAATGTATGGCTGAATAGCATCTCGCGCAAAGTCATGATCGGTGTCTTCATTCTTTTGCGGTACCATATCTAAGTGGGCTTGGAGAACCACTTTTTTCTTGTTTTCCATGCCCAGTGTCGCTGGCTTTTTAATAAACACGTTACCGATAGGATCACGACGTACGGCAAGCCCTTCTTGTGTCGCCCATTCAATAATATATTGAGCGAGTTGTTCTTCATGCTTGGATGGATGTGGAATCGAACAGATTTTATCAAAAAACT
>JBQGON010000175.1:0-6992 GCA_052087065.1 Vibrio sp.
ACAATTACCTTATTTCCAGCAGTCGTTATTGAAAGCCGTCTATATCGTGCCAGATACTTGCCAACGAGCTACCAACTCTATTGCCAAACTCGACTAAAGCATTCTTTCCTTTGGTCTGTCCAAATTTAGGAAAGAAAAAAATCAACATCCTCTGAAAACAAATCAAGATAACTAGGGTCACCTGCATCTACTTTCTTGAAATACTCAACGACTAGCTCACGTAAATCATCTTTTTTCATTACTATTTCACCTACATATTAATTTTACGTATAACGCTGCAAACAACGAAGATACAGCAAATAATTGACTATAAAGAGCAACAAAGAGTTAACATCCATTGAGTTACTTTATTAAGCATCATGTTCAGGGAGCCACATGACTACGGCTCCATAAATACTTTAATGATAGATAATGATTGAGTAACACCAGCGGTTCTACTTTGCTGGCACCGCTAATAGGCAATACACATCGGCGTATTGGCGATCGGGTCTTTGATCACTTTGGCTTTCAGTGAGAACACCTGTTCTAATAATGCTTCGGTGAAGACTTGCTCTGGCGCGCCTTGTGTTACAAGCTGACCTTGCTTTAATACCACCAAATGATCGCAATATCGGCACGCCTGATTGAGATCGTGCAACACCACAATCACGGTTTTGCCTTGCTCGTTCATTGCACGCATGATTTTCATCAACTCAGTTTGATGAGAAAGATCTAAATAGGTGGTCGGTTCATCCAGCATCACGATATTGGTATCTTGCGCTAATATCATCGCAATCCACGCTCGCTGTCGTTGACCACCAGAGAGTGATTCAACCGATTGCTTAGCAAGCTCAGTCGTACCGGTTTCCTGCATGGCTTGCACAACTTTCGCTTGGTCTTCTTTGCCCAACTTGCCCCAATGAGACAAATATGGCGAGCGCCCATACTCAACTAACCGTTGCACATTGATGCCTTCTGGCGTTACCAGCACCTGCGGTAAGAGTGACATTTCCTGAGCTAGCTGTTTATCGTGATAGCGATTGAGAGGAGTACCGTTGAGCCGAACCTCGCCTTTGGTTGGCTTGTTAATTCGGGCTAACGCTTTCAGCAGAGTGGATTTTCCGCAGCCGTTTGGACCAATTAATGCGGTAATTTTTCCTTTGGGCAACGTTAGGTTTAACTCTTCAATGATTACGGTATCACCATACGATACTTGCAGATTTTTCGCTTCGATCATGACCAGCCTTTATAACGTTGCAAAAGAAAAATAAAATACGGCGCACCGATTAATGAAGTCAGCACTCCTGCGGGCAATTCTAATGGCGGATGAATGCCGCGTGCTAATGTGTCGGCAAGCAACATCATCAGCGCACCGAGTAACGCCGCACTCGGCGCCAGTAATTTATGATTATGACCAAACAACATTCTGGCCAGATGCGGGGCAAGTAAACCGACAAAGCTAACGGTGCCACACACCGACACACTGATGCTGGCGAGTACCACAGAACTCATCAACGCCACGAGCTGCATTTTTTTGGGTTTCACACCGAGGGAGGTTGCGGTCTCTTCACCTAACCCCATCACATCAAGACGCCAAGCTAGCCACAGTGCAAAGGGCAACATCAGCGCTAACGTCACCCAGATATAAGGCACTTGAGTCCAATTTCTACCCCAGAGGCTGCCGGTCAACCAAACCATCGCCGTGTTGATTTCAATCGGATTAACGATCATTAAAAAATCGATTCCGCTGGCTAAAAATGCACTGATTGCAATCCCGATAAGCGCTAAACGCGCTGGCGTCGGCTGTAATCGATAACCAATCGTCAGGATCACCGCCGCCGCAACCACGCCGCCCAACAACGCAACCATAGGTAAATAAAACAGAGGCGCATCGGGATAACATACCAGCAATACCGTTGCGGCCAACCCAGCTCCTGAGCTTATCCCCATTAAATCAGGAGACGCTAGAGGGTTACGAATCACCCCTTGAACTAACATGCCTGATAAACCAAGGCCAGCGCCAACCCCTACCGCTAACATCATGCGTGGTAAGCGATATTGATTGATAATAAAATCGAACTGCCCTCCCGATAAGAGCGTGTCGGTGATGCTCCGAACTGGAATATCGGTGGCTCCTACCACCAAGCTAATCAATGCTACAGCCACCAAACCGCCAGCCAGCGTTATTAATTTCCAGGCATTATTCATGATTTCCCCTTGATAGCCAGCATCACAAAACATGGCGTTCCAATCAGTGCCGTCAGCACTCCTACGGGCGTTTCGGCAGGAAAAGCAATAGCTCGTGAGAAGCTGTCAGTCCAAGCGATAAGACCAGCCCCCAGCAGCGCACTGGTTGGCAGTAATACCAGAAAGTTATGACCGACAAGACGCTTGGCAATATGAGGAATGAGCATACCGACAAAGCCAATGGATCCAGCCACAGCCACACTCGCAGCGGTGAGCAATACCACGGCAATACAAGTGAAAACACACGTGCGTTTGATATTGAGACCTAGACTGGTCGCAACATCGTTCCCTAAAGCCAAGAGATTGAGGTGTTTCGCCACATACGCTGACAAGATGATACCGACAAGGCTCGCAGGCCAGAGCGTGTGCCACTGCTGCCAACCCACCGACGATAACGATCCGGCCAACCAACTCATAACGCTATAGGCTTTATCATCCGCTAAAATCACCGCAGCGCGAGTCACACCAATTAATAAAGCACTGATAGCAATACCCGCTAATACCAATTTTAAAGGATGAGGGCGCTCGGCAAAAAAGCCGCCCAAGGTCATGACCAAAATGCCACTGACAACTCCTCCTATTGAGGCTACCAGCACACTGGGTAAATCACTTAATAACGGCATGCCAATGTTAGCGAGTGCCATACAACATGCAGCGCCCGCATTAATACCTAACACCGACGGCGATGCCAAAGCGTTACGACTCAGCCCTTGCATTAATGCGCCTGCTATCGCTAAATTGGCACCAATGAGTAAGCCACCCAGCAACCGAGGAACGCGAATTGAGGCAAGAATCTGTTGCTCAACATTCATCGGATCAAATGAAAATAAGTAACCCGTTAAGCTCGTCAACGTCAGAGGGAAGCTCGACCAAGACAGTAAAGAAAACACACTTCCTAGCAAGAAAAAGGCAATAAGAGTGAACCAAGTTATTGGTCGCGGCGCATTGATTTGCATGGAATCAGCTAATTACTCGTAAAAAGGAATGGGGAAACATAGACATACAGTTTGTGACTATTTATGTATAAGTGGCTCAGATATTAACTTTATGCTAAATAATAATCAATCTTATTTATACCCAGCACCTAACACAACGCACTAGCAAACTAAGATATACCACCAGCAAGGCACACCCACATCTCTTCTCCCGATACCCATTGAGAAACACGCGATGACATAATAATTTCCGCACCAAAGAATAATGCGAATGATTATTATATAGATTGAATGTATACTCTGGGCAAACCTTATGACATCCCCTTAATTAGTATGCATTTTTGCGCATATTTATGATTTTAGAGCAAAGAAATGAAATTGACCGTTAACACCATTACACAAAGCTTAATATTGACCCTTGGTATCAATAGTTACGCTATCGCCAACGAATCACCGCAAGACACACCAACTGCCGATGATACTATCGTGGTCGTCGGCCAACAGAATTCTTATCTCAACCCACGAGTCAGCACAGCAACAAAGACCGATATCGACCCTCTTGATACACCCAACACGGTTAACGTCATTAACCAACAATTTCTTAAAGATATCCGTGCCACATCGCTGGCTGATGCTTATGGTTATACCACGGGACTGACTCGTTCTGGAGTCAACGCCGATAGCTTTACCTTACGTGGCATGCCGGCGGATCTAAATACTATCCAAGTCAATGGGTTACCCGGACTGGCCTCACGCTTTGGCTCCCCAACGACCGCCAATATCGAACAGGTTGAGATATTAAAAGGTCCCGCCTCCATCATGTACGGTCAGGTGCAACCAGGAGGCATGATCAATATCATCACGAAAAAGCCTCAGGACGAAGCCTCAATCAACTATGATATTTCTAGCCGCACCTATGATACTGGAGTTAGCGGCTTTGGTGATGACAATGGATTTACGGGAACCATTGATGCAACAGGCCCGATAAACCCGAGTAAAACTTGGCTATATCGAATGATCATCAGCGGCAAAGATGCCGATTCTTATCGTAATGATGTGGATGAACATAATTATTATCTATTCCCAACGTTAACTTATCGCCCTTCAGAAGTAACTGAACTGACATTCGGTTTAGAGCTCGAATCCGAGCAACGTGTGGCAGATAACGGCATTGCCGCGCTCAACAATGACATTCATCAAGTCGCCCCAATCGATACACACTACCAGTCGGCAAACGATACGGATGAAGATAAAGGCACCGTGGCTTTTGCAACCTTTAAGACGGCATTAATCGATGATTTTGACCTGACCATCGATTGGCGTAGTGTCTGGCATAAAGACACCCGTGAATTGTATGAGACCCGCAACATCAACGATGTCACGCAAAAAGTCAGCGTGCGTGATCGCGATCAAGTCAATAAGCGCGAATACCATTACCTGGATGTGCGCACGACAGGTAGCGTCTGGACAGGAAACATTGAGCATCAATTGTTGATCGGCACCAACCTCGGTTTTGAGGAAAAAGACTTCCTGCGTAAGACCTATGCCACCACCAAGGTCGATTTTCTTAACCCGCAAGATCCAAGTGGGCGCAACCAAAATAAATACAAACAAGATCATCGCATCACCAAATACACCAATTACGGCCTATACGCGCAAGATACCATGTATCTTAACCCGTCTTGGACGCTAATGGGCGGTTTACGCTATACCCGCCAAGATGTGGACTTCGATTATGTCAGCAAGTCATCTTCCGATACCCAAACTACCGACGCTTTAGTGTCTCAAGCAGGGATCGTTTATAAAGTGCTCGAAGGCACTTCTCTATACGCCAGCTATGGTGAAAGTTTCAATCCAAATAGCGTGGAGAAGAAAGACAGCAATGACCATGCGTTTGATCCTGAAGAAGGTCGTCAATACGAAGTTGGAACCAAGACCAACATCATCAACGAGAAAACCAACCTAACCGTGGCGTACTTCGACATTACCAAGTCCAACGTGGTCGATAAAAACGATGCGGGCAATTATGAATTACTAGGCAAACTACGGAGTAAAGGCGTAGAAACGGAAATGCTCGCTATGCCTATCGACAACTGGCAGATCAAACTCGGTTATGCCTATGTTGACTCGGAAGTGACAGAAAACCCCGATCCGTCCATTCAAGGCAACCGTACACCGATGACTGCCTACCACGATGCCTACTTCTGGACCAAGTATAATTTCCCTTATGAAATTGCCGGTGGTGTCGTCGGCACAACATTGGGCGCGAATTATGAAAGTGCCCGTTACACTAGCGAAGATCCCGCTGACCGTGTGAAGCTACCGTCTTACGTGACCGTGGATATCGGCGTGCATTACGATATTGACCAATATCGAGCATCGCTAAACGTCGGGAATCTCTTTGATAAAGAATACTACGTGGGCGGTAAAGACAGTCACCGACTTTACACCGGCGCCCCGCGTAATATTACGTTAAGCTTTTCTGGTAAATTTTGATGAAGTATCGTCACTGGATGAAAAGCGCTCTGCTTGCGCTGTGCCTATGCACAGCGCAACTCGCCTTTGCGCAACCTCAATTAGCCACCATGGTACACTCGCAAAATCCGCGAGTGATCGCGCTGGAATACTCATTTGTCGACGCCCTCGCCGCCATCGGTGTTTCTCCTGTTGGCGTAGCCGATGACGGTGATCCCAAGCGTATCATTCCTCAGGTGAGACAGCTCATCAAGCCGTGGACTTCAGTGGGAATGCGCTCGCAACCCAATTTAGAAGTCATCGCACAACTTAAACCGGATTTAATCATCGCCGATGAATACCGGCATAAAATTAGCTTGCATGATCTCTCACAAATTGCACCGACCATCTTACTAAAAAGCCGTGGCGAAACCTATCAAGAGAGTTTACAGGCGGCATTACAAATTGGTCAGGCGCTTGGGAAAGAGCAAGCAATGCGACAGCGCATTGCGCAGCATCGTGCGTTAATGGCTCGCTATCAAGGCCAATTCGCTCATAAAGGGACGGTTCAGTTTGCCATCGTCAATGACCGAGGTATGTGGATGCATGGGCCAAAATCATTTACCGGCAGCTTGCTTGCTTATCTTGGCCTAAAACCAGCGTTACCCCATCTACAAGACAGCCATCTACTGGAAGCGAATTTGGAGACACTACTAAAAGTGAACCCCGATTGGCTATTTTACAGTAAAACGACCTCGCAAACGGTATTGAATAGTTGGCAACGCAATCCTTTGTATCAACTGCTCAAAATCAGTAAGAATGGTCAGGCGATCCCGGTGTCACCACAACTGTGGTCACTTAACCGCGGAATGCTTGCCGCAGAAGGCATCGCTAAGCAGTTAAAGACCGTATTTGGCGCACATCCCACACCGAGTAAAAAATAGTGACCGACAAATTCTAGAAGACGGCAACTTACTCTCCAATACCAGAGCAAGTACACGGTTAATGTGAATAGAATAAACGGCAACGTCTTCTTGCCAAGTAATAAGCAAGACCGCTTGTTACTTGGCTATCTCAAAAAACGATGCTCTTATTATGAGGATATTAAGAACATCATACGATTACCTATTCCCCGCTATTTAATCATTCCTATTCCACCGATACCTATTCGCCAATGCTTATCTTTTTTATACTCACCCATCACTCTTTTTTAACCACATCGTGACCATTGTGATAAACGGCTGTTCATTACTATTATTTACAAAGACTTACAGATTATCGTCCAGTAGCACGATTAAATAACAGTACGCTGTATATAAACAATAATTCTTGGAATAAGCCTCTTAAAATAATTATATAACAAATCAATCAATAGCT
>JBQGON010000176.1:0-6960 GCA_052087065.1 Vibrio sp.
ACGGGGCAAAGGTGATGCTACATCACTAGTCAACACAGCTTTCTTAGCAGTTAGCACCTCAAGTGTCTTATTCGTTATAGATTTGATATTCTTCTTCTCAGCCATTTATCGAGGTCCTTTATCGCAATATTGTGCGGCGATTGTGTTATCTAGTATAAGAACTAAAAAACTATACTTTTACCTAAACTAATGATCGCTCTGTAGTGAAACCCTTTGATATTTAGTCGGACTCACTGAAGCCCCAAAAAACTCATAACTTATTGATTTATGGTAAATTAATGCCAAAAGAAGCCACTAAAAACAAAGATACAAAAGCATCACATACTCCGATGATGCAGCAATATCTGAAACTCAAAGCTGAGAATCCAGATATTTTGTTATTTTACCGTATGGGAGACTTTTACGAGCTCTTTTACGATGATGCCAAACGAGCATCGCAATTGCTCGATATCTCGCTAACCAAACGGGGTGCCTCAGCAGGTGAACCTATTCCTATGGCAGGCGTTCCTTTCCATGCCGTGGAAAACTACTTAGCCAAATTAGTTCAGCAAGGCGAGTCCGTTGCGATTTGTGAACAAATTGGCGACCCTGCCACCAGCAAGGGACCCGTTGAACGTCAAGTCGTCCGTATTGTCACTCCCGGCACCGTTACTGATGAAGCTCTGCTTTCAGAGCGCGTCGATAATCTCATTGCTGCTATCTATTACCAAGACGGTCGCTTTGGCTATTCTACGCTGGATATCACATCAGGTCGCTTCCAATTATGTGAACCAGAATCGGAAGAAGCCATGGCTGCGGAATTACAACGCACCGCACCACGAGAACTGCTCTTTCCGGAAGATTTCACGCCCGTCCATTTAATGGAGCACCGCCAAGGTAACCGACGTCGTCCGATCTGGGAATTTGAAATTGATACCGCTAAGCAGCAATTAAATCAGCAGTTTGGAACTAAAGATTTAATCGGTTTTGGGGTAGAACATGCCCAGCGAGGCTTATGTGCCGCGGGCTGCTTAATCCAATATGTCAAAGACACACAGCGCACAACACTGCCACACATTCGTTCGTTAACTTTTGATCGACAAGATCAGTCGGTTATTTTAGATGCCGCAACTCGACGTAATCTAGAACTGACACAAAACTTGTCTGGCGGTGTGGATAATACTCTAGCAGAAGTGCTTGACCATTGCGCTACGGCGATGGGCAGCCGGATGTTAAAGCGCTGGATTCATCAGCCAATGCGCCATATTGATTCCTTAAATCAACGCTTGGATGCGATTGCCGAATTCAAGGATACGGGCTTATTTACCGATATCCAACCGACACTCAAATCGATTGGCGACATTGAGCGTATTTTAGCTCGTTTGGCACTGCGCTCTGCTCGGCCACGTGATTTGGCGCGTCTGCGTAATGCACTACAGCAATTGGATGAATTGAGTGACATTACTCAAGAGTTTAATCATCCATATTTACATAAACTCGCTCAATACACGCGCCCTCAAACCAACTTGTGTGAATTACTGAGCTCAGCCATTATTGATAATCCGCCAGTAGTGATCCGCGATGGCGGCGTCATCGCTCCGGGCTACAATGAAGAACTCGATCATTGCCGAGATCTTGCTAACGGTGCCACTGAATATTTAGAAAAGCTTGAACGTGAAGAACGCGAACGTCATGGCATTGATACACTTAAGGTTGGATATAACAATGTCCACGGTTTCTATATTCAAGTGAGTCGTGGACAAAGCCATTTGGTCCCCCCTCATTACATTCGCCGTCAAACATTGAAAAATGCCGAGCGCTACATCATTCCTGTATTAAAAGAACATGAAGATAAAGTGCTGAATTCAAAATCTCAAGCACTAGCGCTGGAGAAGAAGTTATGGGATCAATTGTTTGATCTGCTACTTCCCCACTTAGAAACACTGCAAAACCTGGCTTCAGCGCTATCCCAGCTCGATATTTTGGAAAACTTAGCCGAGCGTGCAGAAAGCTTAGATTATTGCCGTCCACAACTAACCGATAAGACTGGCATCCATATTCAAGCGGGTCGTCACCCGGTGGTTGAACAAGTTATGGATGACCCTTTTATTTCCAACCCTATCGATCTCGATCCACAACGGCAAATGTTGATCATTACCGGGCCGAATATGGGGGGTAAATCCACCTACATGCGACAAACGGCACTCATTGCCTTAATGGCACACATTGGATCATTTGTTCCTGCGCAGCAAGCCAGTATTGGCTTACTTGATCGTATCTTTACTCGGATTGGCGCCTCAGACGATCTCGCCTCTGGCCGTTCAACCTTTATGGTCGAAATGACAGAAACCGCTAATATTTTGCATAACGCGACGGCGCAAAGCTTAGTGTTAATGGATGAAATTGGCCGTGGAACCAGCACCTATGACGGCCTATCACTGGCATGGGCAAGTGCAGAATGGTTAGCAAAGAAAATTGGCGCGTTAACGCTATTTGCCACCCATTATTTTGAGCTGACGGAACTGCCAGAACTGTATCCTAACTTAATGAATGTCCATTTAGATGCGGTCGAGCACGGGGATACCATTGCTTTCATGCACTCAGTCAATGAAGGCGCAGCGAGCAAATCTTACGGATTAGCGGTTGCCGGACTGGCAGGCGTGCCCAAAGCAGTAATTAAAAATGCCCGCCAAAAATTAACTCAGTTGGAACAAATTGGCCACCAATCAGCGCCACCACCACAGAACTCGGTCGATATTGCCAACCAACTGAGCTTGATTCCAGAACCAAGCGAAATCGAACAGCATCTCGCCGATCTCGATCCTAATGATCTTTCACCGCGACAAGCATTAGATCTGATCTACCAGTTAAAGAAAATGCTGTAGTCGCCTTTCCCTTAGCGGAATTGATCAAAAAAGGCACTCCAACAGGAGTGCCTTTTGAATAGACAGCTTAAATATATTTTTAGAATTCAGTTTCAACGTTAAATAACGCTTCCATACTCAACCCTTGTTTTACAAGGATCTCGCGTAGGCGTCGTAACCCTTCAACTTGGATCTGACGAACACGTTCACGCGTCAAGCTAATTTCACGACCCACTTCTTCTAGCGTCGATGGTTCATAACCCAATAAGCCAAAACGACGAGCAAGCACTTCTTTTTGTTTTGGATTGAGTTCATCTAACCAGTTTACTAATGACGCTTTAATGTCATTATCTTGCGTCGATACTTCAGGATCAGAATGATGACCATCAGGAATAATGTCCAACAACGCTTTATCGCCATCGCCACCAATCGGTGTGTCTACTGAGCTGATTCGCTCATTCAAACGCAACATTTTACTGACATCTTCAACCGGCTTATCCAGTTCTTGGGCAATTTCTTCTGCGGTCGGCTCATGATCTAAACGTTGCGATAGTTCACGTGCGGTACGTAAATAAATATTCAGTTCTTTAACTACATGAATCGGTAAACGAATGGTACGTGTTTGATTCATTAAAGCACGCTCAATAGTTTGACGAATCCACCAAGTCGCATAGGTGGAAAAACGGAATCCACGTTCTGGATCAAATTTCTCTACGGCTCGAATCAAACCAAGGTTGCCTTCTTCTATGAGATCAAGAAGTGCCAAACCACGGTTGCCATAACGACGAGATATTTTAACGACTAAACGCAAATTACTTTCGATCATACGTTTGCGGGCAGTATCACAACCACGCAATGCACGTCGAGCATACAAAACTTCTTCTTCAGCGGTTAACAGCGGCGAGAAACCAATTTCACTTAAATACATTTGAGTCGCATCTAAACTCTTTGATGACACTTCAAAGTCTTCTTGAGAACTGGCGGTTTTCTTGGTCGGGTTTGAATCTGTTACATCATATTGCGTTGCATCAAATTCAAATTCCTCTACTTTTGTAGCAGTGTTACTAATACTCATAGTGCCTCCCCATGGCGAGCTCAGCGAACATCACAACTTCAATGCAGCTAAATTCTCTATCTATAAAGTATAAATAATTACGGCAAATAACGTTTAGGATTAACGGATTTACCTTTATAACGAACTTCAAAATGCAATCGAACGTTGGATGCGCCGGAACTTCCCATAGTGGCGATTTTTTGCCCACCCCTTACATTTTGTCCTTCCTTGACTAACAACTTGTCATTGTGAGCGTAAGCGCTAATGTAATCATCATTATGCTTGATAATGATTAAGTTGCCGTATCCTCGTAACGCATTACCAGAATAAACCACAACTCCTGCGGCTGCCGCCGTGATGGACTGCCCTCGTTGACCCGCAATATCGATACCTCGATTACCTTGGTTCCCCGAAGAGTAGTTTCTCACCACTCGACCTTTAGTTGGCCAATACCATTTGGTAATTTTTTGGTTACTAAAGTGAGTCTTACCCAAACTCGCATTTACATTATCTTTACGTTCATGATCAACATACTCTTTTGTTTTTGTTGAATCAATCCCCCGAGTGGTGGTTTTTCCACCCCCTTTAGAGGTATTTTTAGGCTTTTTAGAGGAAGATGACGCTTTTGCCACATGAGGGAACACCGCTTTACTTGGGGACGGAGTTGGAGGCGTGGTTATTTTTTGCTCAATAGTCTTAGACTTACGACCATATGAAGGAGCCTCATATTTAGGCTTCCATAATTTGAGCTTATCTCCAGGATGAATAACGTAAGGTTTAGTCAGTTTATTGTAACTAATTATGTCATTGATACTTTTATCAGTGACATAGGAAATAAAATACAGTGTATCTCCGGTTTTTACCTCGTAGTAACTACCACGGTAACTGCCGCGACTGATCGAGTCATAATCTTTTCCCAACCCAGAAACTGGCGCTGGTGCATGGGGAGCACAACCTAGTAAGACACTAGATAACGTTGTCATCAGCACGGCACATTTGAGTTGGGATCGAATCATTATGCTAATTCACCTGCGACTAAAGGTACGAAGCGAACTTCTTCTACCGGTTGAGATAAGTACGTACCACCTTGACGAACGACTTTATAGAGTTGCTGCTGCTCGTTGCCGACAGGAATAACCAAACGACCATGATCGGCTAATTGCTCGATCAATGCCTGAGGTATGTTATCCGCAGCCGCCGTCACAATAATGGCATCAAAAGGGGCTTTACTCGCCCAGCCTTCCCAACCATCGCTGTGTTTGGTCGATACGTTATAAATATCGAGCTTTTTCAATCGACGCTTAGCATTCCACTGTAAAGATTTTATCCGCTCAACTGAGTAAACATGTTCGACTAATTGTGATAATACCGCCGTTTGATACCCCGAGCCTGTACCAATTTCGAGCACCCGGCTCTGCGGCGTGAGGTCGAGTAACTGGGTCATTTTTGCTACGATATATGGCTGAGAGATAGTTTGTCCCTGTCCGATAGGAAGTGCATTATTATCATAAGCTTGATGCATCATTGCTTGCGATAAGAACTGCTCCCTTGGCAAAGCATAGATGGCCGCCAACACACGCTCATCATTAATGCCTTGTTCGGCCAAAAACTCAACTAGCTTTTCAGCTTTGGGGTTAGCCATTATCCCTACCCTTTCAACCATTGATTTATAGAGTTCATTGCTTCGTGAGCGGTCAAATCGACCTGCAAAGGAGTAACAGAGACATACCCACGCTCCGTTGCATAAAAATCAGTGCCTTGCCCCGCGTCTTGCTTTTGTCCTGGAGGCCCTAACCAATAAATATCATGACCACGCGGATCTTGCTGACGAATCATTGTTTCAGCATGATGACGCGCACCTAAGCGGGTTGTTTCTATGCCCTTGATATGTTCAAACAAAATATCTGGAACATTAACATTTAATAAACGGTTCTCAGGAATAGGTGTCGCAACATGTTGTAGAACCAACTGTTTTGCAATCTGCGCAGCAGTAGCAAAACATTGTTTGCCAACTAAAGAAAACGCCATAGCAGGCACACCAATGAAGTGTCCTTCCATTGCGGCAGCAACCGTCCCAGAGTACAGCACGTCATCGCCTAAATTCGCACCATGATTAATCCCCGTCAGCACCAAATCAGGACGACAGTCTTGCATTAATTCATTCAAAGCAAAATGTACACAATCGGTTGGGGTACCTTGCACCGAGTAACAGCGGGGAGCAATTTCATTAACTCGTAAGGGATGTTCTAAAGTGAGCGAGTTTGATGCGCCAGACCGATTACGGTCAGGAGCGACGATGGTTATCGTCGCAATGTCTTGCAGCGCTTCGGCAAGGACACGAATGCCCTCAGCATGAACGCCATCATCATTACTGAGTAATATCTTGAGTTTTTTTTCAGTCATACTGACGCTCTACTGGAATTTCTTCGATAAGTTCACGAGTGATTGCAGTAGCAAAACTACCAGAATCCAGCTCGAATTTTAATGTAATCATATCGTTATCGACACTCCAGTGAAAGTTTTGCGCGTGCAAAGACACACCACGACGGTCATGGCGCATCCGATTGCCACGAATCAAAGCCATTAGATCGTCTTCTTGATCAACACAAGCCTGTTCAATCTCTAACACTCGACCTTGCGTTGGTAAGGCATTATCGCCAGCCAGTGCCGCCGTGATCATGGCCTGCTGATTATCCACGCTGGCTTGCAGCGCTGGTACCGTGGCTTGCTCTGCAAGGCGTAATTCGCCGTCGCATTGCACAACATCGCCCGCTATGACGCGCTCAAAGATTCCCTGTTCAATACGTTGCGACACAATATGATTAAAAATCCAAGAACGGGCAGTAGAGAGATACATGCTGCGCTTATTACTATTGCGAGTGCGAACATTTTCACGCCCCCAACGACGCGCTTCATGTAAGTTATTGCCTTCGCGGCCAAAGCGTTGACTCCCAAAGTAGTTTGGTACCCCTTGCTCTTGCACTGTTGCTAAACGAGCCAGTACATCATCTATATCAGAGACCTCAGAGAGTACCACTTCAAAAGCATTGCCTTGCAAATCAC
>JBQGON010000177.1:0-6828 GCA_052087065.1 Vibrio sp.
CTTTGTCTCTTTGATGTTCTCAGCAATTGTTGTTTTCATCGTGATTGGTGGTTCTATCTGGATTATGTGGAACCTCAACATCAACATGGCAATGTAGGCTTTTTGTATGCTTAAAGGTTATCTCTCTATAACTAAGCCAGGGATTATCATTGGTAATCTCATCTCAGTAGCAGCGGGGTTTTTCCTCGCTGCTCAATCAGAGGCGTTCAGTGCTTATACACTGATGTGTACTTTGTTGAGCGTGGCAATGGTCATTGCATCAGGCTGTGTTGTGAATAATATCTTTGATAGAGATATTGATGCCAAAATGCAGCGTACTCGCAACCGTTTGTTGGTCAAAGGTGAAGTCGATAGTGATCGTGCTTTTGTCTTTGCTCTTGTACTGTTGTTGGCGGGTACCGGCCTAATTTATCGGGAGGTAAACCCGTTATCTGCTGTCGTCGTACTTTTAGGGTTTGTGTTTTACGTGTTTTTCTACACCATGTGGTATAAGCGTTCATCGGTTTATGGCACGTTGGTAGGAAGTATTTCTGGCGCAGTACCACCGCTTGTCGGGTACGTGGCTGTGACCAATTATATTAACGTAGAAGCGCTGTTATTATTCGTTCTATTTTGTTTATGGCAAATGCCGCATTCCTATGCGATTGCCATGTTTAGAATGGATGATTATCGCAGTGCAAACATCCCTGTATTGCCCGTGGTGGCAGGTATAGAGAAAGCTCGCAAACATATGATGGCTTATGTCGTTGCTTTTAACTTGGTTACTTTCGCGCTCTACTACTTTGGCCAAGCCGGCTATGAATATTTGGTTGTCGCTGGTGCGGTATGCTTTATGTGGACGCGTGTGACTTTCCGAGCCATTGAAAATAACGATTACGTGACGTGGTCAAAATCGGTTTTCAAAGTCTCTCTGATTGTCGTCATGGGGATTAGCTCTGTTCTTGGGTTAGAACTTGCGACTATGGCATTGATTTAGCAAACATCGCTAGAATGATTGATATAAAAAGGCACTCTTAGGGTGCCTTTTTCTTTATGGGTGTTATACTGCCGCCCTTATTTTATAGATAGAGCCGAGAACCTCATGAGTTTAAATACCGAACTTCAAAACCTTAACAATCGTCTTGAGACGCGTCGCAAAAAGCTGGATACGGCTCGTCAGCGCGGCGATCAAGAACTGATTAGTCGTTTTACCAATGAAATTGCTGAGCTTGAGAAACAATTGCATCAAGTAAAAAGCAAGCTTCAATACGATGTGGATAAAAAACGCCGCTCTTTGAATGATATGCCTTTCTCTCGTGAACTCACCAAAGCAGAACAAGCGGATTTAGGTAAATTGAAAAAATCGGTCAAGGGCCTGGTCGTTGTCCACCCAATGACGAAAGAAGGTAAAGCGTTACGTTTAGAAGCCATGACGGGATTTGCCCCAAAACCGTTCTAAGCGAGAAAGCATTGTTTGTGAGGTAACGTGTATCGTTACCTCGTTATCCTATTTTTCGCGCCAAGGCCTCCTTTCCCTCAGATGTTCTCTGTTAGGCCCTGCCACGGCTCTCCCTTCTCTTGTGCTTGCCAATCGTGCCTCTCGTTTCTCTCAATATGAGCATTGCTCCGTATGGCAATACGGTGCTGCCACTATGCAAATTTAGCGTTTAAATCAGCAGCTTTAACTGTGAAAGTTCTCACAATATCGTAGAGTATATTGTGTAGAATATTTAACCAGTTTGCGGGTTTTAATGTAACAGGTTGCATCATATTATGCAGAATGTGATCTGAAGTTCATATTGAACACAAATTATCGGAAATAGTATTGGTCTGAGTTAAAGCACAACTAATGTTTATACAGGACTATGTTTTAGTGTAAATCCACCGTTTTTATCATATTGATTTGATTAGCGAGTATCCGGTTGGATGACCACACAGTAGTGACAGGATGTGTGCTACACCGCAGATAAACCATGGATGATTCGAAGTTGAAATGACGTGGTCATCATAAGGTATAGCACGTAGCCTTTTCGATTGATGATAATAAGCGAGAACTTTCGATGAAACCGACTGAGACCCACCCGTTCGATAAAAAGTTATTTCAAGATAACGTTAAGCGCCATTTGAATGTAACGTACGCGACAACGGTAGAGAATGCTTCTCCTCATGTATGGTACTTAGCTATGGCAAGAGCATTGGCAGAGCTAACCATGTTGAACTTGCTCGAAACCGAGCAAGACGAAAAAGTGATCAAAGCGAAAAGCTTAAATTATCTGTCGCTCGAATTTTTGATCGGCCGCTTAACGGGTAATAACCTGATCAGTTTAGGCCTTTATGACGAGATTCATGAAGCGATGCAAGAGCTTGGACATAGCTTAAGTGATTTGTTAGAAGAAGAGCGCGATCCCTCTTTGGGAAATGGGGGGTTAGGCCGTCTTGCTGCGTGTTTCATGGACTCATGCGCCGCGATGGAGTACCCAACGGTGGGGTATGGCCTACATTACGAATACGGTTTGTTCAAACAGTCTTTCCAAGATGGTCGCCAACAAGAAGCCCCTGATGCTTGGCAAGGTATTGAAGGCTACCCATGGGAAGTTGCACGCCCAGAACTGCAGCAAGACATTGGTTTTTACGGACATGTTGATGTGCAATACGTTGATGGTGAAGAGCGTAGAACCTGGGTGCCGGGTATGCAAGTGCAAGCGATGCCATGGGATTTACCCATTGTTGGCTATGAAAATAATACTGTGTATCCGCTGCGTTTATGGGAAGCACGAGCCATTGCGCCTTTCTCTTTAGAAAGCTTTAACAATGGCAACTATTTTGAAGCGCAGCATGCGCTGATTGATGCAGATAACATTACCAAAGTACTGTATCCCAATGATAACCATGAGAAAGGCAAAACACTGCGTTTGATGCAGCAATACTTTCACAGTGCCGCATCCATACGCGATATTTTACGCCGTCATCAAGCAGCCGGTTTCTCATTGGATGAGCTTCCAGAATACGAAACCATTCAACTTAATGATACCCACCCAACGATATCCATTCCTGAATTGATGCGTATCTTTATCGACGAACACTCGATGCCTTGGGATCAAGCGTGGGGGATATGTAGCAAAACATTTGCGTATACCAATCATACGTTATTACCCGAAGCGTTAGAGTCTTGGGATGAAAGCTTGATCCAACGCTTACTGCCTCGCCATATGGAAATTATCTATGAAATCAACCGGCGCTTCTTACTTGAAGTCAGCGCGAAGTGGCCAGGCGATGTATCTAAACAGCAGAAGCTATCAGTGATTCAAGAAGGATTCCACCGTATGGTGCGCATGGCGAACTTATGTGTCGTCGGGGCGTATGCGGTCAATGGGGTCGCGGCATTACACTCTGATCTAGTGAAACGCCATTTATTCCCTGATTTCCATGAACTTTATCCAGATCGCCTCACTAATGTGACAAATGGCATTACCCCGCGGCGTTGGTTGAAATTTTGTAATCCTGATTTATCGCAACTGATTTCTGAGAAAATCGGTGATGAATGGCCTGCCCATTTGGAGCAGCTTGAGAAAGTCGCCGAGTACGCGGATGATCCCCAATTTCAAGAGCAGTTTATGGCGGTCAAAAAAGCCAACAAACAGCGTCTGGCTGCGTGGGTTCAAGAACATATGGATATCGAGTTAAATACGGATGCTATTTTTGATGTGCAGATTAAACGCTTACATGAGTACAAACGTCAGCACCTCAATATGTTGTATATCCTTTCACTTTATCATCGTTTAAAAACGGATAAGAGTTTTGACATGCAACCGCGCGTGTTTTTCTTTGGTGCCAAAGCGGCGCCGGGCTACTATTTAGCCAAAGAAATCATTTACGCGATTAATAAAATTGCCGAAACCGTCAATGCAGACCCGGAAATTAGCGACCAACTAAAAGTTGTTTTTATTCCTGACTATCGTGTGAGTATCGCTGAAATTATTATTCCAGCAGCGGATGTATCTGAGCAAATTTCTACGGCAGGTAAAGAAGCGTCTGGGACAGGCAATATGAAGTTAGCGCTTAACGGCGCATTAACGATAGGGACGATGGATGGTGCTAACGTCGAGATTCGTGAAGAAGTCGGAGATGAGAATATCTATATCTTCGGGTTGGATGTCGATGGTGTCGATGAAGTAAGAGCGAACGGTTACAACCCCTACGATTGCTATCAAGCGGACCCGTTGCTTAAAGAATCATTGGATCTCTTGGCAGGAGAAACGTTTACCCCTGGTGAGCCGGGTAAGCTACGAGCGACTTATGAAAGCTTATTGAATGGGGGCGATCCATATTTAGTGTTAGCGGATTTTGCTTCCTATGTGCAAGCGCAAGAAAATATTGACCATGATTATCGTGATACTCAAGTGTGGGCAAAGAAAGCCATCTTGAATACTGCCATGATGGGAAAATTTAGCTCCGACCGCAGTATTCGTGATTACGTCAATCGTATCTGGAAACTAAAACCGATTAAGCGCTAAACGATAAAGGCAAAGTGAATACTCACTTTGCCTTTTGTATCCTGTGAGAGTACTCATTCAACGTCAAGCTGGGAGGCTGTCAGTCGATGATTAATACCGCAACGTTGCAACGTATCTCTGAGTCCATTCCGATAGCCAATCATTATATCAACGCGCGTGGTGAATATACCAAGGTATCCGCTAATGTCATCGAGGCATTATTACTCGCACTAGGTTATGACACCAGTAGCGATGAAGCATTATTAGCGAGTGTAGAGCAAAGACATCGAGTGGAGGTTATCCCAAGTGTGCAGGTCATTAACCAAGCACACGCCATCACATTTCCACTGCATTTGCCAGAATCATGGTCAATCAATGACTGGTCATGGCAAGTGCTTACCGAGCAGCAAGAGCAGTATCACGGCACATTAAGTGACATCATTCACATTGATGATGCCGATAAACCAAGCAAAGCCACGTTGCCTCTTGAGCTACCGCTTGGGTATCATCAACTGATGCTGACCAATGACATTGACTCATTGCGTTATACCATGCGCATCATTGTTGCGCCGACATCTTGTTATAAGCAGCCTGATTTGCAACAAGGTCAAAAGCTGTGGGGGCCCAGTGTGCAGTTATATACGCTAAAAAGTGCGCACAACTGGGGAATGGGCGACTTTGGCGACTTACAGCATTTAGTAAAAGAAATTGCTGAGAGAGGGGGTAATTTTGTTGGTTTAAATCCAATCCACGCATTATTTCCAGCAAATCCAGAAGCTGCCAGCCCATATAGCCCATCATCACGTCGTTGGCTCAATGTTTTTTACATTGATGTCGAAGCCGTGCCTGAATTTTCGGCCAGTGCTGAGCTAAGGGAACTCGTTCAGAGCTTTGAGTTTCAGTGTCAGATACAGCAAGCGCGTGAGTCTGACTGGGTCGATTATTCTCAGGTTGCGGCATTAAAAATGCAGGCCTTCCCGCTGTTGTATGCACAATTTAAACTGCAGCACCTTGCCCACAACAGTGAGCGAGCGCAGCAGTTTCATCAGTTTGTTGAAGCGGGGGGCGCGAGCTTATTGCAGCAAGCGACGTTTGATGCATTGCATAGCCACCTCCAGCAGCTGCCCAATACTGTGTGGGGCTGGCCTGCTTTTCCAGACGAGTATCGCCGTTATGAATATGAGGCTGTGACTCAGTTTGCTGAGCAGCACCGTGAGCAAGTGGAGCTGCACTTGTATTTACAGTGGGTGGCTGATGAACAAATAGCGCAGGTCCAGCATGCGGCATTAGCACAAGGTATGTCGATTGGTCTTTACCGCGATCTCGCGGTTGGCGTGGCAGATTCAGGCTCGGAAACGTGGTCTGATAATAGCGGTGTTGTGTTGGCCGCGAGTGTTGGCGCCCCGCCTGATATTCTTGGGCCGCTGGGGCAAAACTGGGGCTTACCTCCGATTAATCCTGAGCAGTTACACGCGACAGGGTATGAACTCTTTATCCAATTATTACGGCGTAATATGCAGCATTGTGGCGCTTTACGTATTGATCATGTCATGGGGCTACTGCGCTTATGGTGGATTCCTCGCGGCGACAGCGCGATTAATGGGGCCTATATGCATTATCCGGTAAAAGATATGCTCTCTATTTTGGCTTTAGAATCTCATCGGCAGCAATGCAGCGTGATTGGTGAGGATTTAGGCACGGTGCCTGATGAAATAGCAGAGTTACTGCGTGATGCGGGTGTTTATTCTTACAAGGTGTTTTTTTTCGAAACATCGAAAACCGATGGCGGTTATCTCTCTCCTTCTCATTATCCTGAGCAGTCGATGGCGACGTTATGCACGCATGATATGCCAACGTTACGCGGTTTTTGGCATTGTGAGGATCTCAAAATGGGCGCAGAGATCGGCTTATATCCAGATGCGCAAGTATTGCAGCGTCTATTTGATGAACGTTTACGCGATAAGCAAGGAATATTAGATTCGATTGCCGGCCATGATCGTCTGCCCGAAGGCGTTGGGATGGATGCGTTATCGGTGCCGATGAGCACCGCGTTAAGTGATGCGTTGCAGTTACACGTTGCCGCTGGGCAGTCTGCGTTATTAAGTGTACAGTTGGAAGATTGGTTGGCGATGGATAACCCCGTGAATGTGCCAGGCACCGTCGATGAATACCCGAATTGGCGCCGTAAACTATCACAGGATTTAGAGCACATTTTTGCGCGTGATGAGGTCAATCAAATTGCTAAGCAATTGACGGTGCAACGTAAACAAGTAAGCCATCCTGATAATTAAACCGAGTTATATTAGGTTGCTGGTGGTAAAGAAATCTTGTGTTGGTCACGCACTTCAACGCATGG
>JBQGON010000178.1:0-6726 GCA_052087065.1 Vibrio sp.
GGCTCATGCCGCCATCCAGAATACTGATGTTGTGTTTTGACATGTTACTTCCTCGGGTTCAACCTAATTGCAGTTACGGACGTTTAGACGGCTATCAATCTAAATTGTATTGGTTCGACATGCAACCATTAAATTCATAATTGGACGTCAAACTCCATAATAAGGAAAAACCTTATCAGGAGAGGCATCAACATGCACTTTAGTGAGAATGTTCACACTATTATGTCGTGGAATTGCATTTATTTCGCCAGTAACAGCCTTTCATGCAGGTTCCGCGAGCGTAAAGATTATTCGTGACAGAAAATATTTACGGGAAAGATTTGCAACTCTTGGCAGGCTCGCATAGCATACAGCTTAATAATTAAAATATCAGCCCGTAGATTGATCTTAGAGGCTAAAAATTTGGGCCAATCCCAGTCATCACTTTTGAAGGACCTAAGGTGTTATGCGAAATCTTTCATTTAAAAATAAGATAATAGCCACCATTGTTGCTATTATTTTCATTACCATTCTCGTTTCTAATCTTAGTGTTAATTATTATATTAGCAATTATATTGAGCGAACTAGTACTCAGAACATTACCCACAATATCGGCTTAGTGAACAAGAAAATTGATACTGAGCTGAATGCGAAAATTAAACTCGCAAAAACCTTGCAGTTCAGCATGATGGATATTGCCGATACGCAAAAGCGTTCTGGCTTTTCACGCATTATTAAAGTGGTGAATGGCTATGCCTTTGATGCAGACGGTAACATGGATGATACCAACGCCAAACCCTACGTTGCGCTAGCCGATAGCCAAACTCAAGAGATGAAAGTGTCTCCGGTTAGCATGAAAGGTGACAAGCCTACTCTCACGATTTCGATCCGCCGTGAAGACGAGTCGTTTGATTTCTTTATCGTTGATTTAAGTAAACTGCAAGCAACGCTAAAAAATTACGCGTCGTCTGGCAGCTATTTAGAACTGCGTTCGCCCAATAATATTGCTATTTTTAGCAATAAAAAAGCGGGCAACCTTACCAAAATTAGTCACCCAATTGATGTCGCAGGGCAGAGCTGGGAGTTAGATGGCTATATTAATAATGATGTCATTCAAACCAAGACCAATTCACTGAACTGGAAAATTACGATGGCTTTGATCCTATGCGCCGTCGTCGTGATCAGTTTAGGTATTATTGTTTTATCTGTGGCCTTTAAGCCACTATTAAAACTGCAGGCGGTTATTGCCGAGCTATCACAGGGCAATGGCGATTTAACTCAGCGTCTGGCCGTCACTTCACGTGATGAAATTGGACAAATCAGTCACTCAATTAACCAGTTTATCGCCCAATTACAAACCATGTTTATTGACGTGTCTAAATCGTCCAATGAGATTGATAATGCGGTCTCTCAGCTTGGAACACAAGCAAGCTCTAATGTGAGTGCACTAGAAGCGCACACGGTAGAAACTGAGCAAGTGATTACGGCGATTGAAGAAATGAATGCGACGGCTGGCTCTATTGCACAAAGTGCGACGGATGCAGCGAAGTTAACTGAGTCGACCAGTGCGTATGCGTCAGAATCGAAAGTAGTGATTAACCAAGCCGTGGATAGTGTGAATGCGTTGGAAGCCGATGTTACTGGGATGTCGGAGACCATTGTGGCGATGAGCGCCGATACCGCACAAATTGAGAAAGTGCTTGGCGTCATTGGTGAGATAGCGGAGCAAACCAATCTATTGGCTCTTAACGCGGCGATTGAAGCGGCACGAGCGGGCGAGCAAGGCCGAGGGTTTGCTGTTGTTGCGGATGAAGTACGCGCACTCGCCAGCCGTACTCAAGATAGTACCGGACAAATCAATAAGATGTTGAGTCAGTTACGCAGCACAACCGAAAATGTGGTAGTGAAAATGGATTCGACTCGGGAGAGCTGTGAAGCCACGGCCACAACGACGAATCAGGTCATGGAATCATTGAATACGATGACAGAGTCTGTCATGGAAATTAATGATCTTAACACGCTGATGGCAACATCGGCGGAAGAGCAAAGTCATGTTACCGCCGAAATTAGCCGTAATATGGCCCAAATCCAGGATCTGATTACCGAGCTCAATACCAATGCGTCGAGTACGCACTCGATCAGTGAGAACTTAGGGCAAACATCGCGTGGTCTTTCTCAAGTTGTTGAGCAATTTAAAGTTCAATAGCCGTAGTGTTTAACAGAGCAATAAAAAGGAACGCATAAGCGTTCCTTTTTTTGTCTATGACTATACGTCTTGGACTCCCAGTCCACCGTTTTTCTGAGCCAGTGCAACCCAATACTGGCGTAGTTCGTTGGGATCGTCTGGGACTTTGTATTGATGTACCAGTGCGTTGGCGGTATTCAACGCAGAGGGTTTGATTACGTAGTAGTAATTAAATGTCATAGACGGAATCCTCATAGCGGGTCGTAGACAAAAAATAGAGGATGCTAAATGATTTAGCATCCTCCTTTCGTTGTATATTACCGTTTAAACTAAAGAATTACTCTCAAGTATTAGAGGGTTATACGTCGTAGGTAGTAGAGGCAGTATCACCGCCTGTGCCTGTCCAGTTGGTGTGGAAGAACTCACCACGTGGACGATCGAGACGCTCATAAGTGTGAGCACCAAAGTAGTCACGTTGAGCTTGCAGCAAGTTAGCCGGTAGACGTGCTGTGGTGTAGCCGTCGAGGAAGCTTAGTGCTGATGTTGTACATGGCATAGGGATACCGACTTCCATCGATTTCGCTGCCACTTTACGCCACGCCGCCATACAGTTATCTAGAATGTTTTTGAAGTATTCATCAGAGCCGAGGAAGGCCAATTCTGAATCTTTTGCGTAGGCATCACGAATGTTACCTAGGAATGCCGAGCGGATGATACAACCACCACGCCACATCAGCGCGACGTTACCGTAGTTAAGATCCCAGTTGTTCTCGTTTGATGCTTCACGCATTAGCATAAAGCCTTGCGTGTAAGAAATGATTTTTGATGCCAATAGTGCCTGACGCAGTGCATCAATCCATTCTTGTTTATCACCAGATACTTTCGTATCTTTCGCACCGAAGAGTTTTTCAGCTTCCACACGTTGATCTTTCAGTGCCGATAGGCAACGAGAGAAAACAGACTCTGAAATTAGCGTTAGAGGAATACCCATATCCAATGCGTTGATGCCAGTCCACTTACCAGTGCCTTTTTGGCCCGCAGTGTCGAGGATGCTGTCAACCAGTGGTTGGCCTTGTTCATCTTTGTAGCCAAGAATGTCGGCTGTGATTTCAACCAGGTAGCTGTCTAGTTCGGTTTTGTTCCAGTCAGCGAACACGGCTTGCATTTCATCGCCGCTTAAACCTAGGCCGTCTTTCATGAACTGGTAAGCTTCAGTGATCAACTGCATGTCACCGTATTCGATACCGTTATGAACCATTTTCACGAAGTGGCCAGCACCGTCGTTACCGACCCAGTCACAACATGGTTCGCCGGCGTCTGTTTTCGCAGAGATGCCTTGGAAGATAGGTTTGACCGCTTCCCATGCTTCTGGTGAGCCACCAGGCATGATAGACGGACCAAAGCGCGCACCTTCTTCGCCACCAGAAACACCGGTACCGATAAAGTGAATGCCTTTCTCACGTAGAGACGAAACACGACGGTTAGTATCTGGGTAGTTGGTGTTACCACCATCAATGATGATGTCGCCTTTGTCGAGTAATGGCACCAATTTATCGATGAACTTGTCGACAACTTCGCCAGCGCGAACCATTAACATCACTTTACGAGGCTTTTCTAGTTTGTCTACTAACTCTTCAAGTGTGTGGGCACCAACAATATTTGTGTCTTTTGCTGGGCCTTCTAGGAACTCATCCACTTTGGCAGCTGTACGGTTATGCGCAACCACTTTAAAGCCGTGGTCATTCATGTTTAGGATAAGGTTTTGACCCATAACTGCTAGGCCAATTACACCGATATCACCTTTCATTATTTTTCTCTCCTCACGCAATTTTTGCTGCTGCGTCACTATCTAAAAACCACTCCGTATCACCAGATTTTGACTGGATTTTTGCAGCAGGGTATGGAAGCTCTGCTGCAGGAGTTGTATGAATTTCTTGTACAATATCTTGTTTTCCCGCACCAAGAACGAGGTAGCTAATACGTTTTGCTGCTTCGAGAACTTGCGCGGTTTTTGAAATTCGCTTTTGCCCCGATTCTGGGTGACTGGCGACACACGCCAAACCGCTATCATTGTAATCGGTTTTGTTCGGGAACAATGAGGCTGTATGGCCATCAGGGCCGACGCCAAGCAGAATCCAATCAAAGACAGGCACGCCATCTTTGGTTGGCAGCGTTTCCGCCATTTCGGTGGCGAAACGTTGGGCTTCTTGCTCTGGATCGTCCTCACCTTTAATACGGTGAATGTTCTCAGCTGGAATATCGACTTGCGTAAAGAGTAACGCGTTGGCTTCGCCAAAGTTACTCTCTGCGTCATCCGGTGCCACACAGCGCTCGTCACCCCACCAAAAATGCAGGTTTTTCCATTGGATGCTGGTGGCATACGCGTCGGTTGCCAGTAACTTAAACAACATCTTCGGAGTGCTTCCGCCAGACAATGAAACATGAACAGGTTGTCCTTGTTCACTATATGCTTTCATTTCATTGGCAAGATGTTCGACTACCTGAGGGGCAGTCGGAAAAATTCTTGGTTTAATCATAATTCGCAATAATCCGTATTGGTCAAATTCTTACATGGGAAACGCCAATCTCGTCCATCGCGTTTCAGCAGGTCATCCGCCTCTTTTGGCCCCCAAGTGCCACTAGCATAACCATATAGCGCTTGTGGATCTTGTTTGAAGTCAAGGATTGGCTGGACGAACTTCCAACAGGCTTCCACGGCATCGGTACGAGCAAACAAGGTGGCATCACCATTGAGTGAGTCCAGCAATAGACGCTCATATGCAGTTAGCATTTTTGTTTCTTCTAGCGAGGCATAATGGAAATCCATACCCACTTCTTTGGCTTTAAAGCCAGCACCAGGTTCTTTGAGACCAAAGTTCATCAAAATGCCTTCATCGGGCTGAATGCGGATGATCAATTTGTTTTCTGGTGCTGTTTTATCAAAGGCAGGGTGTGGCGTACGTTTGAAGTGAATAGCGACTTCAGTAACACGAGTCGGTAAACGCTTACCTGAACGCACATAGAAAGGCACACCATTCCAACGCCAGTTGTTGATAAACATCTTCAGCGCCATGTAGGTCTCAGTACGAGAGTCGTCAGCCACACCTTCTTCGTCACGATAGCCTTTCAGGAACTGGCCTCGGACATTCGATTCCGTGTATTGCCCCAATACGAGATTGGTGCGCAGATCTTGTTCAGACAGAGGTTGAACGCTCTGAAGAACTTTGTTGACTTCATTACGAATGGAGTTGGAATCGATCTCCGATGGTGGTTCCATCGTCACCATTGCTAAGACTTGTAGCAAATGGTTTTGGAACATATCACGCACAGCGCCAGAGTTATCGTAGTAACCACCACGGCCTTCAACCCCTAAGAATTCTGAGCCAGTGATCTCGACGTAATCAATAAAGTTACGGTTCCACAGTGGTTCAAACATACCGTTGGCAAAACGCAGAACCAGTAGGTTCTGTACGGTTTCTTTACCTAAGTAATGGTCAATACGGTAGATTTGGCTTTCAGAGAAATGACGATGAATTTCGATATCTAATGATTGCGCGGACTCAAGATCATAGCCGAAAGGTTTTTCAACAATAATACGTTTCCAACCCGTGGACTCATCATTTAATTGGTGCGCGGCCAGGCAGCCCGGAATGACGCCATAAAGGCTTGGCGGTGTCGCCAGATAGAAAAGCGTATTAATTTGCTCAAACTTGTAGTGTTCAGAGAGCGTTTCAAGGCGGTCTTTTAATTTCGCGTATTCTTGCTCTTCAGACGTATTAAGCGGCTGGTAGTGGATGTGTTCACAGAACTTTTCTAAGGTTTTTGGTTCTGTTTTTTCAAGCTCCTGCATGGAGCGTTTCAGTTTTTCTCGGTACGACTCGTCACTGTATTCTGTACGGCTGACTCCAAGAATAGCGAAGGATTCTGGAAGCTGGTTACTTGCGTACAAGTGATACAGTGCCGGAATAAGTTTCCGGTAAGTTAAATCTCCCGAGGCACCAAAAATTACGATGCTACTGTTATCTGGTATTACCATCATCTTTCCCTTAAAAACGAGGTATCAAGCATTGAGCTTCAACGTAGCAGCACAATACACAAAGCTAAAGTAGGCTGTCTCTATCAATGATATAGGCAAAACCATACACCCTCATCTTTCATGTGAGGGTGTGTCCGCCGACGATTAATCCAAAGTAGACAGACCTGATTAACTATTCTCTACGACTCTTTGATATACATCAACTATTTATTCTTGGTTCTTTATCAGAACTTTCCAGTAAAAACGTTGAGTGCTATCACCTTTTGATTGCTAAAACGCAGGAAATATCCGTCGCGATACAATAAATTGCAAATAAACGTGCAGAACAAGCGCGATACCTTGATAAATGTCTAGCATTCACGGAGATAATCTTTCGTACGTTTAATGAAGACGGACTTATCAAACTCGTCGCATTGCGCCCTATTTAGGTATTTGGCGGCATATTCTAGGTAGAGATCCTGCTCTAAGAATATCAAATAGAGTTTAGGATCGATGCGTCCTGATGTCGCCATGTCGGTCATCAAGG
>JBQGON010000179.1:0-6604 GCA_052087065.1 Vibrio sp.
CCTGCGGCATCGTCTTCATTTAGACTCAGTAATAAAATGGCAGCACGCTCTTCACCAGGAATATCGGCAATATCTTCAGTGCTAACCACTTCTTTTCCTTTCTCATCATTATCAGGCATTTTGCATCCAATTTTTCACTACTTGAGCCGCAAGTTCTGGCTCGTTGGCCACAAGAGCACGTACTGCTTTTAATACGTCCTCATCTTTATGCAAGTTCGGTAGATCAATACCTGTACCAAACTCAAATAGTTCGCCGCCGTCAATGTCACCACCAATCAGGCTCGTTTCACCATCAGCACCAATTGGCATGCCGTCTGGACCATACATCGAATCTTCGTCTAGGCTAGCGGATGGATTGAGCAGTTTTTTCAATGCTGGACGTACCAACACTAAAATCACCACGATAATGACTAGCGCACTGGCTAACCAGCGAATCCAATCACCAAAGTTAGGATTTTCCCAAATTGGTACATCTTGCGTTTCAGCGACCTCTGGTTGAACGAACTGCATGCTTAATACATTTAGAACGTCTCCCCGATTTTGATTATAGCCTACCGTCCCTTCTAAGACCTGACGGATAGACTGTAATTCTGCCTCACTCACCGGTGTATAACTCACATCACCCGTTTTCGGGTCCACTTTCGCACGATTTTTTATCGCAACAGCCACTGTTTGTCTTGCGATAGCGCCGGTTTGTTTACGTTCATGACTGATGGTGGTATCCAACTCATAGTTGCGGGTCGCTTCTTTGTGCACCGAGCCTTGTCCCATAACCGAGCCATCTTTCATCTTTGCAACGTCTTCTGGAATCGAAGCATCTGCTGGCGGTTGGTTACTTAGGGCGCCAGGAACGCCTGCCACCGTATTACTATTATTATAATCTTCACGAGTATATTCACTACGTGTCGACGGCGTTTTTGGATCAAAGCGCTTACGCGTTTGTTCCACGGCATTGAAATCCAAATCAATGTCCACTTGCGCAGTGTAATTACCAATCCCTAGAATCGGAATCAAAACAGAGTCGATTTTTTGACGAACATCGGCTTCTTGTTTACGTTCAAGCTCTTGCTCTTTACGACGTGCCGTCGAGGCGGGATCTTGTGACCCTGAGTTCAACAAGCGGCCGTGCTGATCGGTGACCGTAACTTTGGTCGGTGACATACCGGGAACCGCACTCGATACCATATCAATGATAGAGTCGACTTCTTCCTGCTTAAGACTGGCACCGGTACGTAAAGTGAGAAACACGGAAGCAGACGCTGGCTGGTTTTGACGCACAAACACACTGTGCTTAGGAAGTGCCAATAGCACACGCGCTTTAGTCACTTGACGCATTTCTTCAATCGCAGCCGCAAGTTGCCGCTCACGACTTAATTTTAAACGCTCTTTTTCCAAACGCTGATAGACACCAAACCCCATATCTTTCAGTAAAATATCGTCACCCGCACCATCTGTGTTGGTACTAAGATCGGCGCGCACCATATTCAATTTGAGGTTATTGTAATCAGAGACCGGTACCAAGATGGTATTGCCATCTAGCTTATAGTCTTGTTTTTGCTCATCAAGATAATCAAGAACTGGGATCAGTTCTTGTGTGTCATAGACCCCTAATGGACGCATTTCAGGTTGGCGAACCCAAAAAAACAGCATCACGATCAAGGCCACACAAATTGAAATAGACAGCACCAAAACCACTTGTCGTAATAAGTCTAAATCGCCCATAGCGAAATCGATCTTATTGGTGCTTTTTTCTTCAATATCCGGATTTTGTGTATCCGAGCTGAGGCTCGTGCCTGAACTTGAAGTCATGGCCTGATCGCCACTGCCGCTTACAGCAAGATCGGTTTGTTGGTTGTCTTCAGCCACTATCGGTTACCTTTATTAAACCGGCATATTCATTAATTCTTTGTACGCGTCGACTAACTTATTACGTACTTGAATCGTTGCGTCAAAAGAAACACTCGCTTTATTACGAGCAATCATGACATCGGCAAGAGACACACTTTCGTCTCCGCGGTCAAAGCGTGTTTGCAGTGCGCTCGAAGTTTCTTGAAGGCCATTCACATTATTGATGGCTTTGGTGAGCATATCACCAAAATCAGCGCCAACTTTTTGTCCAGTTGGTGCGGCTATTTTATTACCTGCTTCCAAGCGCATTGCTTGCATTTCACTTTGTAAGCCATCTAATCTCATAGAAACCTCGGTGCCAAAAGTTTGACAAAAAACATTCGTTATCTAGTAATGAGCAAGTTGCATGCCATATACATTACTAATACATCAATTGGGTATATCGATGCCTGCATCACGCATTTTGGCTAACTTATAGCGCAAAGTCCGCGGACTAATACCCAGCTTTTCTGCCATCTCTTTACGACGTCCATTACACTCCACCAGCGTTTCCATTATGATGGTATACTCCTGATCGCGAAGCTCATCACCTAACCCAGTAGACCCATTGGGCTCAGTATTCGCCTCTGGCTGAGAATACGCTCGCGATAATTCAGGATCGGCAACAGGCTTTATTGAGGGAGACACCTCTTGATGATTCTCTACTGCGTGTTGCAAACCAGATGCATCTTGCCAATCTAGTCCCTCAATCAAAATATGTGATGCTTCTATGGTCGCTTGATCACTTAAAATCAATGCACGTTGCACAACGTTATCCAATTCACGCACATTGCCAGGCCAAGAGTATTGTAATAATTTCTCTGTGGCACTGAGTGATAAAGCCGGAACGGGTAAACCCAATTTCTTACAGTGGCGTTCAATCAAGTGTGCAGCAAGCGGCTCAATGTCCCCTTGGCGCTCACACAAAGCAGGCCATGTAATCGGGAAGACATTTAAACGATAGTACAAATCTTCGCGAAAATGGCCTTCTTGCACATATTGTTTGAGATCGCGGTTGCTGGTTGCCAATACGCGCACATCAAGTTTGACACTTTTACGGCTCCCCAGACGTTCAACTTCACGCTCTTGTAAAACGCGTAGTAGTTTAGCCTGTAAGTTCAGTTCCATTTCACTGATCTCATCGAGTAAAATCGTCCCGCCTTGTGCTTGTTCAAACTTACCTGGACACGCTTGCACCGCCCCCGTAAATGCACCTTTTTCATAACCAAACAGCGTTGCTTCCAACATGTTATCGGGAATTGCCGCACAGTTGATAGCAATAAAAGGCCCATCTTTACGTAGCGAAACATTATGAATATAGCGAGACATCACTTCTTTACCGGAACCACTCGGCCCTAGTACCATGACATTCGCATCGGTTTTCGCAACTTTATCCGCTAACGAGAGTAGCTTGAGACTTTTTGCGTCAGCGACAACCGCATCACCATTATCATCCGATTTTACCGGTGCATAACGGCTGACCATATTCAATAACACTTCTGGCGCAAATGGCTTGGCCATATAATCAATCGCGCCTTCTTTCATCGCCGAAACCGCATCTTCAATATTGGCATAGGCAGTCATCAGCAATACGGGGACATTCGGCCAGTGGACTTTAATATTGCGTAACAGTGCGAGCCCGCCCATGCCAGCCATTTGAACATCGGATACCACAATATCAACTGAATCATTTTTCAGCTTGACTAAAGCATCTTCGGCGCAATCGGCATCAAGCCACTCATAACCAGCCAGTGCTAACGTATCTACCAAGGCTTCACGCAAACCTTCATCATCTTCTACAATTAAGACTTTACTTTGAGCCATTATGATTCTCCAGTTTCGAATGTGGTTTGATTAACCTGACGATCTAATGGAATACACATGGTAAAACATGCCCCATCCCCTTCTCGTGACTGTAATTCTAGGCGACCATCATGAGCACGACAGACCATTTGTACGACAGCCAACCCTAAACCGGTTCCTTGCGAGCGGGTGGTGAAGAAAGGCTCCATTACTTTTTCTTGCAACGCCTCGGGAATGCCAGGTCCATTATCTTGTACGGAAATTTTTACTTCGCCGTTAACCGCTCGGAAAAACACATCAATTTGTGCCGCTTTCCCAGCGATCTGGATAGAATTCATCACCAAATTACTTAATGCCGAAGCGAGTGCATTGGCATTGCCAAGTAACTGAGTATCTGGCTGTTCAACTTCTTGAGCATAGTCGATTTGGTTGGTACGAACCGCCGCCTCAACCATCGGGTGAAATTCATCCACTAAATCCTGCAAGGAAAATGCATCCACGACCTTATTATCGCCGCCTTTTGCAAACAATAGCATATCATTGACTTGCTTTTCTAAATCATGCAATCGGTCGACCAGTTTGGATTGAAAGCGCTCACGTGTTGCATTGGCTAAATTGGGGGAGCCAAGATTAGAGGCATATAACATGGCACTCGACAATGGAGTTCGCACCTGATGTGCAAGAGAAGCCACCATGTGACCTAATGAAGAGAGGCGTTGTAGGTCACTGACACGCGATTGCAATAACCGTGTTTCAGTTAAATCGGTAATGAGAATAAGTTGCCCTGTGGTTGAGGCTGAAATCGCTAACCGAACCTTGCGCCCATTACGCAATGAAATTTCATGTCCATCATCTTCGCGTGGCGAAAACGCTTCTTGAATAATGTGAAACCACTTTTCATCGACCAAAGACATGTCTAATAGTCGATGTGCTTCAGGATTAGCTTCGCGTACGATGCCTTGGGTATCTAATAGAATTACGCCTGCCGGCATAACATCTAAAACTTGCCGATAACGAGCAACTTGCTCATCCAAAGAATCTAAGTGGGAATGTTGCTCTCGCTCATTGCTCATTGTCGAAAAACCGTCAATAAAAGTCACTACTCATGACATACGCAAGATGCATGCCATAAAATAAACCTTATATTTCATAGCATTAATGCGGTGCCATATTATTGACGACAATGACAATCGTGACATAAGTCACACTATTTAACGCTGCATATTATACTTACGCATCTTCTCGACAAGCGTGGTACGGCGCATTCCAAGCATATCGGCAGCGCGTGCAACAATACCATCTTGAGCTTCTAATGCTTGATTGATCATATTGATTTCGAAATCAGAAATCATTTGCTTAAGATTGACGCCCTCTGGGGGCAATGCTTGAGCGCTTTCCGTTTCATTAATGAGCTCTTGCGATTCTTCGAAACTAAACCCTTCTGAAAAAATATTCGCTAAGACATCGCGCTCATCTTCCTCGACTGAGCTGATTTGCTCAGGCTCAGGCTGAAACTCAGGGATATCACTATAGCGATACTTGGTCGGTAGATGATTAACATCCACCAAACTGTTGGGATATAAAATCACCATTCGTTCAACCAAATTAGCCAGTTCACGGACATTACCGGGCCATTCATGCTCAACCAATGAATTAAGCGCTCGCGGCGTAAAACAAATCGGCTGGGCGCCTTCTGATTCTAATCGTGACAACAGCTCGTGAAGCAATAGCACGATATCTTCCTTTCTTTCGCGCAATGCTGGCATTTCTATCGGGAACACATTCAAACGATAATATAAATCCTCACGGAAAGATTCATCAAAGATCATCTTATCAAGATCACGATGTGTCGCTGCAATAATCCGGACGTTAGCTTTAATGGTCGTGTTTCCACCAACACGCTCAAAACATCGCTCTTGTAGCACACGTAATAATTTTACCTGCATGCTCATTGGCATATCACCAATCTCATCTAGGAATAATGTGCCGCCTTCAGCCAACTCGAAACGGCCTTTACGTGCGGTTATCGCCCCAGTAAATGCGCCTTTTTCATGGCCGAATAACTCACTTTCCAAGAGATCCCCTGGAATGGCGCCGCAGTTAATCGGCACAAAAGGACCATCTTTACGCACCGAATGATAATGAATATTGCGCGCAACAACTTCTTTACCTGTTCCCGATTCACCAAGGATTAATACATTGGCTTCGGTTTGAGCGACTTGCTCAATCATATGGCGGACATGGTGGATACTGTTACTTTGTCCGACCAAGCTGCGAAACAACATGGTATTTCTCAAGGCAGAGTTCGCTTGAATACCTCGCCGACCTAAGAAGCTTTTACAATGACGTAACGCATCGCTTACCTGTGGGTAGTTAAGCGGGAACGTCAGTTCACCGATAAAATTAGGACATTCTTCAAGAGAGTATGGCTGTTTATTCGCCACCAATAACGGCACATGAAAAGCACTGTGCACTATGTCCACAATATGTGGACGTTGCGACTGCTCGTGCAGTGTGCCAAGGATGCAGCCTCCCCAAGTTAACGACCAATCAACTTGATCCACTTGCGATGAGGAAATAGCTACACACTGTTCTCCGACAAATTCAAAAATTGTATTGAGATTCAAACGAACATTTTGGTCGTCTTCAATCACAATGAGTTTCGCTAAACCTTGCATAGGTGAGAATAATGCCTTAAATCCGGAAAGTTGCTTATCGTTAGATGAGTCCATATCGTCAAGATATGACAAATTTTTGTCAGTCTCGAAGTAAACGATAGTCAAAAATATAAAAACAGCAACAAAAAAAGCCACGTGGCTACTACGTGGCTTTTATTGTATTTGATAAAAAAATAAAGGCAACCAAGCAATTAGGGGACATCGTTTGGTTTAGCTGTCAAAAAGTAGTTATGCAC
>JBQGON010000180.1:0-6508 GCA_052087065.1 Vibrio sp.
CCATGACGCAAATTCCCTATTCGCATCATGACGTTGTCGGTACCGTCAATTTTCGTAATATGACGGTCCCTGTCATCGATATGCCTGCGGCTATTGGTTTTCGTCGGATTGATCCAAGCGAATATAAAGATTGCTACCTGATTGTCACCGATTGCTTGCGCACCGTTGTCGCATTCATGGTGCGTAGTATCGAAAAAATTATTGAATGTAACTGGCGAGCGATTGAATCGGCACCTAAGTCAGCGGGACGCAATGTGTTTGTCACAGGCATCACCCGTTTTGAAGATAGACTGGTACAACTGCTGGATGTTGAGTTACTGCTCTCTAAAATTTATCCGCAGTATGAATCGACCAAAGTGCCGATGTTGACAGACATAGAGCGAGAACGCTTGAAGTTACTTAACATTATGCTGGTCGATGATTCCTCGATTGCGCGTAAGCAACTCGCTGATGCATTAGACCGTATCAATATTGCTTACACTGTTTGTAAAAACGGAGCGGAAGCGCTCGATCGCATGAAGGAATTGGCCAGCGAAGGCACGCCGATTGACTTATTAGTCAGCGATATTGAGATGCCGAGCCTCGACGGCTATGAACTCGCCTTTGAAATTCAAAGCGATAGTCACTTGTCACATGCGTACATCATTTTACACACTTCACTATCCAGTGAAATTTGTGTGGATAGGGCTCATCAAGTCGGCGCACATGAAGCACTCGAGAAATTCAACGCGACTGAACTGATTGAAGCTATGCTGCGCGGTGCTAAACGCATTGAAGAATACAAAAGTAGCACTGTCGGCTAGCCGTGTAACCGACCGATTGACTTAAATAACAAGGCAGCGAGAGATCGCTGCCTTTTGTATTACTAGAATACCAGCCTAGTTAAGTTAAAATCAGCCTTTATCGATTGAACCTAACCACTGACTCAACAGCTGGGACAATGCTTGCTGCTCTTCTTCAGGTAATTCGGCAACCAATGTTTCTTGTAACGCGACGTAATCATTCAACATCCCGTCGACACGTTCGAAACCTGTTGTCGTTAACACTACTTCCACACTGCGCCTGTCTTCTTGACTGTGTTCACGTACGATCAACCCTTTGCTTTCTAACTTGTCTAAACGGTTGGTCATTGCGCCAGAGGTCAACATCATTGAATGCAAAATGGCAGATGGGGTTAAACGATAGGGCTCGCCATGTCGACGTAACGTCATGAGCACATCAAACTCCCCCATCAATAAACCATGAGATTTTAGCCAATCACTGATTTGCGCTTCTAAGTATTTAGTCAAGCGCAGCATACGTCCCAGAATGCCCATCGGTAATGTATTGAGATTGGGGCATTCTTGCGCCCATTGACGACGAATTATATCAATTGAATCCATTAGCTGTGGTTACTCTCATCAAACCGCGTCAAATCTGCGATATTATATTTTAACGTTAAGATACTTTACCGAATTGCTGTCAAACTGTATAGTTAACGTAAACTAACTTAACATAGAGATACTTAACATAGAGATACTTAACATGAATATAATACTCGCCATGATTCCGGCCTTTCTATGGGGAACCACTTATTCAGCGACACAATTTACGCTTGATGGGTGGCCTCCCTTATTATTGGGCGTGTTGAGAGCACTTCCCGCAGGGCTGTTACTGTTATTAATCAAGCCCAGTTTACCAACAAAAGCCTCATGGAAACCCTTACTATTGATTGGCACAATTAATATCGGTGTATTTTTCTGCTGCATATTTGTGATGGCGCAAACCCTACCCTCAGCAATTTCAAGTGTCGGTATGATGGGAGTGCCAGTGGTCGCAATGTTGATTCACTGGATAGTTAACGGCGTCAAACCCTCTGCACTCAAAGTACTGTGCGGTATCGGTTTACTGGTGTTCGCTTGGCAACTCTTTAACCCGAGCTCCATACAGCTCAATGGTATGGGATTACTCGCGATGGCACTGGCGATGCTGTGTTTGATCATTGGCTCTCTGCTCACCCAAAAAATAGGCAAGAATGTACACTGGTGGACCGTAGTGACGTGGCAATTATTGTTTGGCGGCATGGTGTTAATACCCGTCACACTCATCCATGCCTCGATGCATACCGACGCTTACGTTCAAGTGATCAGTGCTTTTTCATGGAAAAATATGATGGGCTTGGTGTGGGTTAGTGGCTTTAATACCGCGTTAGGATATGGCTTATATGTGTGGTTAATTCAACGCATGTCGATTGTTGATTTTACATTTGGTGGGATCGCCAATCCAATCGCTGGTATCAGTTGCGGCTTAGTGCTATTAAACGAGTCCTATACACCTGAGCAATTTATTATAATGCTAGCGATGATCTTCACCTCTCTGCTCCCGCAAATTATTCATGCTCGCCAACAAGCTAAACAAAGCCTGCAACCGCAATAACCATGCAGCGATTTGAAACAGGCAAAAAAAAGCCAATCACAAAATGTGTGATTGGCTACATATAAGTGTGAACAAAAAGGTTCACTAACAACGTCAGTTGGCTAGGTGACTCCTGGCTTAAAGGAGTCGAACTACATTTAGCATATACCGTGCCAAGTTTTAAATTAAAAAATCACAGATAAAACCATGATTATTGCTGAAAAAAAATACAAGTGATCAATACAATCCTATCCTTTATTTGCATTTCGCAACTTTTATTGCAAAATGCAAAGAAAACATAACAAATAGACATCGATCTCTCACGAGTATGCTTTGACTAACCGCCACTTTCTGACACTATATTTAGTCTGTAATCATAACTGGCGACGGCAACACGATGACTCTTTCACTTTTTGACTCCCAATCTCCACAATGGCTCCCCGTCAAGCATGGGAAACTCCTATGGATCCCAGACTTCTTGTCTCTTAGCGAGGCCAATGACTATTACCAGACGTTATATCAAGAACTCGATTGGCAGCAACAAGCCATTACATTATTTGGCAAGTCCATCATGCAACCTCGCCTGCAGGCTTGGCACGGAGATAAGACCTATGCCTATTCAGGGTTGACCATGCACCCCAATCCATGGACTTCAGAATTACTGGAGCTCAAATCACGGTGCGAACAGGCAGCCGAACATCGCTTTAATACCGTGCTTGCCAACTTATATCGTACCGGACAAGATTCTATGGGGTGGCATCAAGATAATGAAAAAGAGCTGGGAGTGAACCCAGTGATTGCTTCGCTGTCTCTAGGTGGCACACGTCGTTTTGTGTTTAAACATTTACAATGTAAATCTAAAATGGAGTTTGAACTCACACCTGGGTCATTATTAGTCATGGCCGGCTCCCTCCAACATCACTGGCAACACGCATTGCCAAAAACACAAAAGCCAGTGGAACCGAGAATTAATCTCACGTTTAGAAACGTAGTGTCTGAGTAGTTAGACGACAGCATGGCGACGCTGCCATTGTTGTTTAATGGTGGGAACAAAGCGAGCCAAGTTGGCCAACACTATCACCGTTAACCCGAGCGCCTGTTGCGTGGTATAACTGACATCGAACCACAATAATTGCCAAATCGCCGAGAAAATTAAGTTGGTGAAGATGAGCGGTGCAAGCTGTGAGCCAGAAGAGGCCAAACGATAAGCTTTCGCTCTAAACAACTGAGTACCAACCACCAACATGCCAATACCGAGTAATGCCCAAAGAACCAAAGCACTGTGCGACTCATAAAGCGAGACGACATTGAAATTAGATGAGTCCAGCATAACTAACATCGGAGATAAGATGATGACTGCGCAGATAAAGCTCCATAAATTCATCTCCTGACTGCTAAGGCGAGTTTGCGAGACCTGATACAAGGTGACTTGTGATCCGGCATTGAAGATGCCAGCAGCTAACCCTAAGCCCAAGGCACAATCCCAATGAAATTGGCTGATACCGCCAGAAAGTAGGATGACGCCAACAAAAGTAACCAATAATGTGACGATCGATCCCCAGCGTAGTGAGCGTTTAAAGGCAATACGTTCCATGATTGGAATGAACAACGGCCCAGTACTGAACAACACCACACACTCCACCAGCGATAAATGTTGCAACGCAAACATGAAACACATTTGTCCAGCTCCCATACAGGCGCCACGAATCAACAATATGCGTCTTTCCGATTTTGAAGGCCACGTAATGTGTTTTCTCAACATCCATCCACCCAGTAAAACGATCGGGATCAGATAACGGAAAAATGTAAGGGATTCTGGTGAATACTCATCACTGACCAGTTTACAAAGCAAACCAGATAAAGATAAACAAAAGGTCGAAAACAACATGAAAATAACCGGATAAACTGACTTCAGCATAATGACTCCTTAGCAACTAGGCGCTATGATAACGGTTCATTACACAGAAAAATAACGAGTTAAACTAACTAAACCTGTAAGAAAAACTTAACTATGAGACGATTTCCTCCACTAAAAGCACTGTATTCCTTTGTTGCGGTCGCTGAAACGGGCAGTATGACCCAAGCGGCTGAGGCGTTAAACATTAGCCACTCAGCTGTGAGTCAAGCTATTAAGTCTCTTGAGACTTTAGTGGACCAACCGCTATTTCATCGAATCGGCCGACGAGTCGAGCTTAATGCCGCAGGTCAACGCTACTACAAAGCGGTGGCGCCATCGTTAGAGCAAATAGTACATGCGACAGAAGCACTACGAACCCCAAGCGATTCCAAACGCATCACTTTGAATATGATTAATTCACTCGCTATGCAGTGGTGGATTCCCAAAGTGCCCGAATTTCAAGCCTATGCTCCTCAAATTGATGTGCGAACGTCGAACTTAATTGGCCAGTTTTCTCTGGAAGAAGAAGGAGTGGATGTTGCCTTAATACATGGCATTCCTTCCGAATGGCAGAACTATTATTGTGAAAAATTGGCAGACGATGAACTCGTCCTAGTGTGCCATCCCAATTTGTGCCAAGAAACGCAAGCGATCTCAACACTCCTACAACAATATCCGGTGATCGCGGCGACCAATGCACGTCGCGCGAATGATTGGGCGCAATGGTGTAAACAGCATAAGATCCCCGTTCCAACCTTTTCCGACCATTTAACCTTTGCGACCTCGGCACAAGCAGTCCAAGCAACCTACCGGCAACTCGGCTTGCTCGTCACGCACCGATTGTTTGTCAAAGATGATATTCAGCAGGGTATTCTGACTCTGCTCGGCCACCCTGTTTTGCATCCCACTCAAGGTTTTTATTTTGTCTGTGCCCATGAGCGCCTGACCGAGGAAAATATTCTCTCTCTACGCCATTGGATGAGAGTCGAGTTCGGCAACTACTAGGTAATACGCTGTTATCAGAGTGTGGTTGATACGCTCCTCTTTTGTATCAACCAATGAACGCATTGACGAAAGATGTTCAAATTTTTCAAACAACTTTCTCAAGAGAGTCTACTCATGTTTTGCCTGCCTTGTCGCTACACTACATCCATACAGTGAGGAGATCATTTATGGCAACAATCAGAACAGTGAAACAACGTATTCCATCGCAACCCACATCAGACGGCGATGGCGTCAAAATCAAACGTATTGCGTCATTTAATAATGCGGCGACTTCACCGTTCCTTATGATCGATGAACTCAAATCTGACGAAAGTCGCGACTATATCGGCGGATTTCCACCTCATCCACATCGTGGCATCGAGACCTTTACTTATATGATGACTGGGCATTTCCAACACCGAGATCATATGGGCAATGTCGGTGAATTACGTGATGGTGGTGCACAATGGATGGCAGCCGGTCGCGGTGTTATCCACAGTGAAATGCCAATTATGACAGATGGCAAACTCCATGGCTTCCAAATTTGGATTAACCAACCCGCCAAAGATAAGATGAACCCCGCTAAATACCATGACTTTCAGCCCGAAGTGATGAAAGAGTTTACAACGGACACGTCGGGATTATTGCGTGTACTCGCCGGCAACATCAATGCAGAAGGTCAGGCATTGCAAGGGCCGTTGCAAGATACAGGGGTCGAATCGATTATAGCTGATTGGCGAGCAACGCCTTCACAAACCGTGACATTAACGGTGCCAAGCACTCACAATACACTCGTGTATGTCTATGCGGGCTCATTGCTGGTTGAAGGCATCCAAGTGCAAAGTGGCGAGCTTGTCATTTTGAACGAAGGCGATACTGTCAAACTTGCAGCCGATTCACAAGCGGGAGCGCTCTTACTGAGTGGTGAACCTTTACACGAGCCTGTCGTGCATTATGGGCCGTTCGTGATGAACAGTATTGATGAAATACAACAGACAATTGATGATTTTAATAATGGGGTGTTTGAAACCTATTAATCCTCGTGTTTTTAAACTGTTAACGTCTGTATTTTGTGACTGCCACGGGGTGTTTTCACCCCGTGGCTTTTTCTTTTTTGCGATCTTACTTCCTTTATTAATGACAAGCGTTATATTTTGACTAAACTCATTAACAAACATAATTATAATTTATCCTGTAGAAATGTATGAGTTTGCGCACTATCGACGTTGCCAT
>JBQGON010000181.1:0-6498 GCA_052087065.1 Vibrio sp.
CGGTATTGCTACTGCTATTTGGTGGCGCGGGTATTGTTGGTAGTATGTTGTTCAGCCGCTATGGAGAAAGCCATAATACACCGTTGCTGATCAGCCAATTAATACTAATGATTGTGTGTACGGGAAGTTTGCTACTGGCTGTCGATCATACTTGGTCACTGATGGTGACGGTGATGTTCTGGGGGACAGCATTGATGGTGGCGACATTGGCTATTCAAGTGAAAGTATTGAGTATTGACCCCAATGCGTCCGATATGATTCAGTCGATGTATTCAGGCATCATTAACCTCGGAATTGGTTCTGGCGCACTGCTTGGCTCTCAAGTGATTCAGCTGTCATCATTGCACAATATCGGTTTTGCAGGGATGGCCTTTGCCGGATTGGCTTTATTATTGATGGTGTTCTTGCTGCGTAAGTACCCAGATTTACGTTAATTTTTATTGTGAATTATCTGCAAAAAAGCGCCTTCTACAGGCGCTTTTTTTAGAAGCGCCCATGTAAGATGGTCTCATTTAGGGGGAGGCAAGACACATAATTCATGGGCGTATGCTAAGGTTAGGCAGTATTGGCATGAGTATCAATCGATATCATCACGGAATTCGAAATAAATACACACAGATAAGAAACTAGTATCTTATTAACTTATTGTTTAAAATTATATTTTTCTTTTAAAAATAAGTGTTTTGCCTCGTTATCGGGTGGATTCTCGTACAATCAGCTCACCGGAATAAATGTGATGTGTCAGGTTGACATCTTGTTTGTTGCTATAGCGAATTGCGACCTGCATGGCGGCATCGGTCAGTTCTACGATAGGTAAGGATACGGTTGACAGACTCGGGATAGAAAAGCCCGCCGCTGGCTCATTATCAATGCCAATGACAGCCACATCATTGGGGACTTTTAGCCCCGCATCATGCAAGGCGCGGAGTGCCCCTAACGCCATATCATCATTACAGGCGAAAATAGCGCTAAATGGTGAAGGGGAGTGCAATAGCTTCACGGTACAGTCATACCCGGTTTGCATGGTATTTTCGCCTTCGGCGATCCAACTGGTGGGGAGTTCGGGATGCAGCGGCGTTAACAGTTGTTGATATACTTCATAACGGCGACGTCCCGTCTCGCTGTCTAACGGTGAGGTGATACACGCAATATCACGATGACCTAAATCGAGCAGGTGCTGCATCGCGATGCGTGCCAATTGGGTTTGTTCGAGTCCAAAACTGATCAGTTTGTCTGTCGACAATTGGCGATTGAGTGCAATTAATGGCACATTGACTTCTGCTTGTAGAGCAACTAATTGCTCACAGGTTAGGTGACGACTATACAGCAAAATCGCATCACAGCGTTGGAAGGCCAGAGCACGGACTGAGTCTTTCTCTCCGTCTGCTTGTTTTTTGCTATTCACCACCACGAGTTTTTTATTGGCTTGTTGTACGCATTGTTCAGCCTGATAGAGAATACTGCCAAAATAATTGCTTTGGAATTCGGGTAATATCAATCCTATAGTATTGGAGACTTTCGTCGCTAAGGCTTGTGCAACACTGCTAGGATGATAATTGAGCTGTTGCATGACGGACAAGACGAGTTCTCTCGTCTCAGGCTTGACTTGACTACTACCGTTGATCACTCTCGATACTGTGGCTTTAGATAAGCCAGTTGTCTTGCACACATCGTTAATGGTTGCCATTGCATTGCCTCTTTATACAGAAAAGCCGTCCATCTAGGGACGGCTCATCATAGCAGAAATTACTGACATTTCATGTACATTTGCCAAGGGTCATCAAACCTGTTCTCCGTTGGAGCGAATGACATTTTGATACCAATAAAAACTTTTCTTACGCGAGCGTGCCATTGAGCCGCTACCGTCATCATGTTTATCCACGTAAATAAACCCGTAACGCTTACGGTATTCACCCGTGGTAAAGGAGACACAATCAATGCAGCCCCATGGCGTGTATCCCATCACCGGAACGCCATCGAACTCAACGGCTTGCTTCATTGCTTTGATATGAGCGGCGAGGTAGTCGATGCGGTAATCGTCAGTGATACGGCCGTCTTCTTCGACAGTATCGTAGGCACCTAAGCCATTTTCGACAATAAAAATGGGTTTTTGATAGCGTTCATAAAGATCTGATAGTGCAATACGTAAACCTTGTGGATCCACTTGCCACCCCCAGTCAGATGCGGGTAAGTGTGGATTGAGGTAGCTGTCGCCAAACAGACTGTCACTGCCAGAATTGAGTGGCGTTTCGGAGACGATGTTCGTCATATAATAGCTGATTGCCAGATAATCGGAGCATCCTTGTCGCAATATCTCAGCATCGCCGGGTTCCATCGCAACATCGATACCTTTGCGTTGCCATTCTTTGAGTAGGTAGGTTGGGTAGTAACCGCGAACCTGCACATCACTGAACAAATATTTGGTATGCATCATTTGTTGGGCTTTTAGAATATCGTCTGGACGACACGACGCTGGATATAAAGGCATCATGTGGATCATACTACCAATTTGCATGTCTGGGTTGATCTCATGTCCCAGTGTGACCACTTTTGCGTGTGCGACAAACTGGTGGTGAGCCACTTGAAATAACGTTTGCTCTGGGTGCGGATGATCTTGGTAGATAACGCCTGAATTACAATAACCAAACAGAGGCGCTTGCCAATTTGCTTGGTTATTGATTTCATTAAAAGTGATCCAGTATTTTACTTTATTTTTGTAGCGCTCCAATACGGTTTGCGCAAAGTGAACGAAGTAGTCCATCACTTGACGATTTACCCACCCCCCGTATTCTGTCACTAAGTGATGAGGCATTTCAAAGTGAGAGAGTGTGATCACCGGTTCGATACCATGTTTGATTAATTCATCAAAGAGATCATCATAAAATTGCAGGCCGGCTTCGTTGGGTGTGTTTTCATCACCTTTAGGAAAAATACGCGTCCATGCAATCGATGTGCGAAAGCACTTAAATCCCATTTCAGCAAACAGCGCGATGTCGTCACGAAAGTGATGATAGAAATCAACGGCTTCATGATTGGGATAGAACATTTGGTCGTCAACCGATTGCGTGATGACGCGCGGTACACCATGTGCGCCCTTCGTTAATACGTCAACGATACTTGGCCCTTTGCCTGCTTGGTCCCAGCCACCTTCAACTTGGTGTGCAGCAACGGCTCCACCCCATAAAAAATTATTTGGAAATCCTTGTGACATGCGATACCTCGTTATTGATTAGCTCATATAAATGTCGATATATGACTCATTTTAGCGAATACTTTGAAAATTGGAACCGGTTTCATCATAAACTTCGCTTTTTCAGAATGAATAGCTACCTGTACGCGCTGGAAGAGAATGGATTTACGCGATAGGGCGAATACGGCTAATTATCTGCACAATCACGCATTGTCGTTTTTTTTCCTTTTTTCTCGCCCATTAGATAGGCATAATTAAGCCCCGTCACATACTCATGTGGCATCCGTACTTTCTAGAGATAAAAGCAGGCGAATAGATTGAAAGGTCAAGTGGTTTCATATTTGGTTGGTAAACGTTATGGTTTTATCTTAGGTGATAATGGGATCCGCTATTTTTTGAATAGCCGTCATCTTGTTGATGTGACAGACGAAAAGCATCTTGTCAAAGGTATTCCTGTCGAATTTGATCCCATTCGAACCCCCAAGGGCGACTATGCGACAAAAGTCGTCATCTCTGAGGTGTTTTTTAAGCGCCAGCTCACCGATTTTTTTATGAGTAAACGCGATCAACCCAAATTAGGACGTATTGAAGCCAAAGCCTTTATTGAAACACGGTTTTTTGAAGAAGAGTATGATGCGAAAGAACATTTATTGATGCTTGCTGATGACTGTAATGCCAACGCTGTGTTGCAGATTAAGCATCATGTCACGCCTTTTTCTAAGCATAAATACAAATACGAGATGCACTCCTATAGTGGTCAACTCTCGGTTGTGACAAAGCAAGTCCCCTGTGGTAGTCCTGAGCAGGCGATTGCCGCAAATGAGCAATTGGACGCCAAAAAAGGCCAGTTTCTCGACCAATTTGATGATGTGTATGCAGCAGAACAGTCGGAGCGTGAACGTCAATTAAAGCCACCTCGTTCCATAAGCTGGTGGATGGTATCCGCAACTCTGGTTGTCGGGATCTGTGGGGCTGGTGTATGGGTATTCGTGGTGTAGTACAACAATAGGTTGCTAAATAGTGACACGCTATTTAGCCATTATTAACCTATTATTAACCGCGTATGGGGTAGGGTGCTGATGCAGTCATCCACTAGCGGTACATTACCTCTTATCTTGTTTGATTGTACGATAGACAGTCTCAATTTTGCCTATTCCTCCTTTAATCTCAATGGTAACTCTTCATGTTTAAAGCTTTGTTAGTTGAAGATGATTTAGACTTGGCGACCGCGCTGATTGACTATATGTCGTTGGATGACATTGAATGCGATTATGCTTCAGATGGTCAAGTTGGCTATAACTTGATTACACAAAATCGTTATGATGTCATTATCTTAGACTTAAATTTACCCAAAATTAAAGGGCTTGCAGTCTGTCAGCGCATACGTGAACAAGGTATTTCTACGCCCGTTTTGATGTTGACTGCTTGTGACACGCTGGATGATAAACTGCAAGGCTTTAGTCATGGCGCAGATGATTATTTAGTTAAACCTTTTGCAACAGAAGAGCTGATCGTACGCTTGAAGGCCTTGTCGTTAAGAAGAAGTGGACAGATATCTAAGTTAGTGGTCGCGGATTTGGTGCTTGATTTAACCAATCGTGAAGTGAGCCGTAACGGTCAAATAATTAAGTTATCTCCGATTGCGCTGCAGATTTTGGAGGTATTGATGCGTGAGTATCCGCAGGCGGTATCGCGAGAAAAAATAGCACAATCTGTATGGGGTGATGAGCAGCCAGACAGTAATAGCTTGAAAGTGCATATTTTTAATATCCGTAAACAAATTGATAAGCCAGATTGGGCGCCACTTATCCATACGGTGCCTGGTTATGGGTTTTGTATAAAGTGATACGCTAATCATGATGAAATTTCGCCGCAGTTATAAGTTCTATTTCTTTTGCGAGGTCATGGCGATTGCCACGATCACGGTCGTCAGCTTTTCTACTTTAGCGGCGAATTACTTTGTGTCGGGTATGGATGTCAGTTTACGTTATTCCATGCTGAGCGTCGTAAAGCATGTCGATACCAGCGATGGTAAACCTAAGCAGTTGTTGGGCTATCAAATCGCCCCCCGTTGGCAAGATGTACAAACGCCAATCAAGCAGCATTTCACTCGGCCAACTAAACACCTTCAGTTTGAAAAAGCGATGTTGCAGAATGGCTGGCTGACACCGCCCGTCAAAACTTATTTTGTCATGCGTTATGACCGCCCTTCAGGACAGACAGTCTATATCTCCAGAGTGTTCAGCAATCTCGCGATGCAACATACGTCTAATGATTTCCATCTAGAAAGTAATCATTATGGGGTGAGTTTGCTTGTGTATGCATTCGTGGCACTCTCTGCCTTTGGTTTGGGGTTGTTCTTTCTCTTTCATTATACCGCGCGCCCACAAGAGCGATTGTTTGAATGGGCGAAGACGTTAACAACAGAAGAACTCAATAAACCCACCCCAGATTTTCATTTGAATGAGCTCAATCGTGTGGCGGCGATCATCAAAGACAGTGTCTCATCAGCGCAAGATATGTTAGCGCGCGAGCAGCAATTTTTAGCCAGTGCGAGCCATGAGTTACGAACGCCCATTGCCGTTGTGCGCAGTAACGCTGAGCTTATGGATAAACTGATTGAAAAAACAGACAATGCTGCGTTGTACGATAAGCAAGTTCAGGTGATGCAGCGCATTTTGCGCGCAGGTGTAACCATGACAGATTTGTGTGCCACACTATTATGGCTAAATCGTCGTGAGCAACGTGAGCTACCACTTACCCCGGTAAATCTGGCATTAATGATTGATAATATCAGCCGCGATCTCAGCTATCTATTGCGTGATAAGCCCGTTGAAGTCGAAATCAATGTGCAAGAAGCGACATTTCCACTGCCTTCTACTCTCTGCCGTATCGTTATCAGTAATTTAATTCGCAATGCCTACCAGCATACGCAAGCTGGAAAGGTGGCGATCCATCAATCCGGAACCACAGTGACGATCATCAATCGTAATTCAGTGATAGACGAACAGACCGAAGAGCTGGGGTTTGGATTAGGCTTAGAACTCACCAATCGGATCATTCAACAATATGATTGGCACTATGAGGCCGAAGATGATCAGTATGGACGTAAAGTGACGATTGATTTTGCCAAACGCGATAAAAAAGCCCACCAATAAAATTGGTGGGCGAAATATATCAACAGAAGAGAGGTGATATTATGCTGCTGCTTTCTTTGATAGGGTGATGGACTGACGCATACCCAGTAAGATAGTGATCACAAAAGAAATAGTAATTGCGATAATCATACCAATCACGTAGTAACTGAT
>JBQGON010000182.1:0-6410 GCA_052087065.1 Vibrio sp.
ATTTGAGGTTATTTTATAAAGCGCTCCTGCATTCATTACTTGGTTAGTGAGGAATAATCGAATGGGCGCGGAAAAAATTGCGACACTCCTCGAACATTACTTAAACAGAAATTAAATACAGTAAGGAGAATAACATGAGTCTAGAGAAGTCGTTATGGCTCGGTGGAACTGATAACCCCCAAGCTAAGATGAGGCTGTTCTGTTTTCCAGCCGCTGGTGGTGGAACGTTGGCTTTTCGAGGATGGGCTGAGCAACTTCCTGAGCATATTGAGTTGCGTCCCATCAGATTGCCTGGAAGGGAGATGCGGATTGGTGAAAGCTGTTTTGATGAAGCGATAACTGCGGCGCGGGCTTTGGCTTCTGGATTGCAAACATATCTAGATAAGCCTTTTGCTTTTTTTGGTCATAGCATGGGAGCACTATTGGCTTTTGAATTGACACGAGAATTGCGCAGGCGAGGTGATCCGATGCCATTGACGTTACTGATATCCGGGCGGCGTGCACCTCAGTCTCCTCTACCCAGAGAGTATTTTCATACGTTGCCAGATGAACAATTTATAGACACTTTACGAACTAACTATGCAGGGGGAACTTCTGAAGCTGTGCTTCAAGAAGCTCAGCTAATGGCCCTTCTCATGCCAACAATCCGATCTGATTTTGCTTTAACCGATACTTACACTTATGCGCCTGAAGCCCCTCTTAGTTGTCCAATTTACGCTTTTGGTGGTGAGGATGAACGCGAATTTGAAGAAGCAGAACTTGATGCTTGGCGTCAAGAAACGACAAGTAACTTTTCTATGAGAATGTTCTCCGGAGGGCACTTTTATCTCAATCAACCTAGTCAATCAGAATTACTCCATTGTATTGGCGATGTGCTGGAAACCCACCTTGAGCTCCATAGATAAGCTACTTCTAAAAACTTTTGCTCCACAGTTACGGGTAAAACGGTTAGAAGTGTTTTCATTATCGGTAGTCAGTGAAATTTATAACTCATCATGTGGCTAAAGCGATGTATGAAATACTAAGAAACAGCCAAGGTTAGAAAAGAAGGATAATTTTGTGAAATCTATGAAAAGCCCGTCAGAATGCGAAAGCCTTAAGGATATTCGCGATGGTATTGATTCCATTGATCACGAGATCATTAAACTGTTGGGAGAGCGCATGGAATATGTGCTATCCGCAGCGCGTTTTAAGCCAAACCAAGCAAGTATTCCAGCCCCTGACCGAGTCGCTGAAATGTTGCTAGAACGTCGACAGTGGGCACTGCAACATAAGTTACCTGCTGATTACATAGAGTCGTTATATCACGAAATAATTCAGTGGTATATCGCTCAGCAAACGCAATATTGGCGAACCAAACACAGTATCACCACAGGTAACAAAGGAACACATAAACTGGGTAACGGTTAACTTGCGTAACTTTAGCGCCACTGCTATCAGGCTCTTTGGTTACTTCACTTTAGACATACCAGCGATAACCACACCCAACTAAGCGAGCCTCTGGGTGTTGAATTTTCTGGTTCACATTCGTACAAGGAAAATAAAAATGTACCTTTCTATTAGAAATATGATTTATCAAATACATAAATTGAAAAGTGTCTGCCAAATAGGGTTATTAGTATCTACACTGTTTTGTTCGCTACACAGCGTCGCACAAGTCAAAGAGGATTTTGACTTTGATGCTGATAACGCAGCATTAGATGTCATCGGTTTTGGTAGCCTTCCTGCTCTGCGTGAATATGTATCTGCAAATTATGGTGATGCTTCTTTGGTTTTTCGCTACGCTATCTTACTAACAAACGCTTGGTACGATGCAACAGCGGCTTATCATCCAACGGCTGTAGGCGTGTATTCACACCTTGGTCGCAGACCACAAAGTGAAGCAACAAACAGGAATATTAATACTGCAGTATTTTATGCTTCTTACCGTGTACTTAATAGCTATATGCCGTCATATAAGCAAACTTGGCGCCAGTTGCTGTTAAATGTTGGTCTTGACCCAGATAACAATAGCACAGACATCACAACGGCTGTTGGCTTAGGTAATGTTGCAGGTAATGCGGTTGTTGCTGGTCGCCTAAATGATGGCATGAACCAATATGGAGATGTTGGCAAAACCTTCAATCCCACACCATATGCGGACTATACCAATTATAAACCAGTTAATACGGCTTATGAGTTACGTAACCCATCTCACTGGCAGCCAGATATGCAACGTCAAGGTTTGGGTTTATATAAGATCCAACAGTTCGTGACCCCACAGTTTGCACTTGCTGAGCCATATTCGTATGAAGATCCTCGAGAGTTTGAAATTTCACCTCCGCACAATAGTAATCACCGCAACCGTAAAGCTTATCGCAAGCAAGCAAAAGAGGTGGTGCAAGCTTCGGCAGATTTAACTGATGAGCTGAAATTAAAAGCAGAATTATTTGATGATAAGTTTCGTTCATTATCATTCTCAGTTGCAACAAATACTGATGCAAGAAATTTATCTTTATTAGATTTTATGCAGTTTGAATTTGTAGTGAATATGGCAACGTTCGATGCAGGGATTTTTGTCTGGCAGGAAAAGTACAAATATGATGCAGTTAGGCCTTTTAGTGCCATTCAAAAATTATTTAAAGATGCAGATATAGAAGCTTGGGGTGGGCCAGGAAAGGGAACTGTTACTATGAAAGGGAGTGAATGGACAAGTTACCTTGAAGAAGCGGATCACCCAGAGTATCCTTCTGCTTCAACATGTTTTTGTTATGCCCACGCTCAGGCCGCAAGGCAGTTTTTTGGCGATGACAGTATGGTTTATAATCTGTCTATAGCCGCAGGAAAGTCACGCATCGAGTCTGGTGTGACACCCGCAATCGATACTGTAATTTCATACAATAATTGGACTACATTTGCTCAAGAATGTGGCCAAAGCCGCGTTTGGGGAGGGGTACATTTTCAGGCGGCTGTTGATGAGAGTGCCAAGTTCTGCCCTATGTTTGGTGATCTAGCATACAATTATATACGTAAATTGGTAAATGGTACTGCTAAGCTCAGAGAACCAAGCGAAGGTAGGGACTTAGATACGTTACCTGAGCGTTTCAAATTTGAAAAATAATTAAGTTCTGCTTTATCGGCACAACGCCAGTCTACATTAGTCTGGCGTTGTCCAACCTTAGCGCGCTTAGTGCTCTCACCTAAGATCTCTCCATTGTTCTTATACTGCATTTATTCGTGATATATATTAAATATAATATTATTTTACAGTGCTTTACATTTTTTAAGTAAAGTAAGACCTGATAAGGAATTGTTGTTGAGAATGATTTTTATTCGTGGTAGTGTTTTGGGAAACGTTGAGCATCATTTGTTTTTATCGTTTTGTCATAAGTATTTTGTTCAACCTTTTATTAAGAATTTAGCATGTATTTATCGGTAAAAAATAAAAAATCCTTGAAACTTCGTGCCGAAAATCTCACTCGCTCAATCGAAGGGTATCGACGAGAAGTTAACCGCTTTTTGACCAGACGGGTAGGCTGCGCCGACACGGCTGCTGATATCTTCCAATCTGTTGCAGAGAACTTGTTGCGCCGGGATCCCGATCCTCCAATTAAAGATGTACGCGCATTCTTATATCGAGCTGTGAAAAATGCTGCGTTTAATTTACAGCGTTCTGAGCGCACTCGAGCTGAATTAAACGTATTATTAGCACCGATAATGGAGGAATGGGATGAACGTAGCCCTGAGAACATTATTGAATCTACAGAGAATGTACAAAAAGTTGAGCAGATTATTCAGAGTTTACCTGTACTGACTCGTCAAATTTTTATTATGTATCGGCTTCATGGTATTAACCAAAAAGATATTGCCGAGCAAATGGGTGTGAGTCTTTCCACTGTGGAAAAGCATGTGAAAAAAGCACTTTCTCTCCGAATTTAGGTGTCTTTATGAGTAAATATTACGGTTTTTTGCACATGAAGTGTGTTCTATAATAACAGGGCGGTAAAAGCACTCTGTGGTTAAATCGCGACACTTTAACTGAGGAAAAAGCTGTGAATAATCAAGATACCGACAAGCGCCTACAGCGTGAAGCGTATAACCTAGTCGTTGCGGCTTTCAATGATCCAAATAACCAATCTAAACTAGATGCTTGGCGCAATCAGTCATCTTTACATGAAATTGCAGCTAGGCAAGCTGAAGCTAACTGGGCATTGTTAGGGCTAATTGATCCCCCTCCCCTTTCACTGGTCGACAAGTTTAAATTGGCTACTCAAATTCAATTTGAACGGTTAGCAGAAACACCCATCCGAATGCTACCTACAACCGGTATTGCAATGGTTTTGATTATATTTGCCCTTTTTGGTTTTGATTTTAGCAGCCCAACAGTGCCTCAAACTGAGATTGTGCAGAGGATAGAAAAAACCAATCCGGTCAGTAAACCACAGCATTATCAAACAGGTTGGGCAGAGCAGCGTAAAGTAACGCTAGAAGATGGAACAGAGATTTGGCTAGATTGGAACACCGAACTTAAGGTAACAATGACAGAGGCAAAGCGACAAGTGATGTTAGTCAGCGGGAAAGCTTTATTTAGTGTGGTTTCGCAACCAAATAGGCCATTTTCTGTTCTAAGCGAACAGGTAGAGGCAAGGGTATTAGGTACCGAGTTTGTGTTTCATAAACTGGGTGAACAAGCTGTAGAAATAGAGGTTATTGAAGGAGCCGTTGGTGTTCAGGCAGAAAAAGCCCCAGTAGAAGCACGCTTAACAAAAAATGACGTTATTCGCATTACAGCAGGTGAACTTGGTGACATAAAAACTCGAGCACTTGATGAAATGGGGGCTTGGCGAGATGGAGTCATTGTTTTTGAGCAGCGACCTTTAATAGAAGCACTTGAGGTGCTGCAGTCATATACGTCCTATGAATTAGACACCCGTTTGATCTATGAGGCTGATAGGCTAGTATCAGGTACCTTTGTATTAAATAAAGGCGATGAAGCATTACGTGCAATCATGCAAGGTTATCATTTGTCGGGTAAAGTTCAAGGTCGCAATACGCTAGTATTACGTTCACTTCCCCCAGAGCGACCGCTATAAAAACTAGTTTTAAAATTTATTGATTTATTTTTTACGGGTATAAGCTGCTTTAGTGTCTCCTTCACTAAGAGTCAATGAAATTTGTCATTGGCGTCTAATATTCAATGGAGATATTAAGCATGGTATGCATGGAATACCGAAATAAAAAACATCGTGTTAATTTATGGTGTGTTTTGGCACTGATTTCAGCTTTAACCGCTACACCCACCGCCTTTAGCCAAGACTATGCTGGCGATAACCTAACTTTTCATTTTGAAATTCAAGCTCAACCGCTCATTAAAGCACTCCGTGACTTTACGGTAGTTACTGAGCAACAAGTTATCGTGAAAGTTGACAACATTAGTCAATACAAAAGCTCGGCTATTTCAGACAAGCTAACCGCCCAACAAGCATTAATGCAATTAACCGCCAATAGCGGGCTGCGAATTACGCAAACGACGTCTGGTACGTTTTTGCTTGAACAAGATGTACCTTTAACTAAACCTGAATCGAAAGAGTTAGAAAAAATTGTTGTGGTGGGGAGTAAAATGGGAGAAACCCGCCAAGAAATAGCAACGAGCGTTGGCTATTTTGGTGAAGAACAAATAAAAGATCAGGTTATTTACAACGTAGAAGATGTCTTTGACCGGACGGCAAATGTTTCTGCTGGCAGCGCTATCTCGGGGGCATACAGTATCCGTGGTGTAAATACAGATGGCATAGCGGGTTCTTTGAATCGTTCTAATGCGTTGGCATCAATACTTATTAACCAAGTGGCTATGGGGGTATCTGCAGGTAACTATGTAAAACCCTCGCTTTTTGATGCCACTTCTGCTGAGGTTTTGCGTGGGCCTCAGTCTTCATTACAAGGGCCTAATGCACTGATTGGTGCTGTTTATATCAATTATAACCGCCCTGATTTCTTTGGTTACGAAGGTTCGGTTCGTGCAGAAGTTGGCCAGTACGATACTAAGCGGTTGGCATTGATGCAAAATCTTGTACTGGCTGAAGATACATTAGCTGCGCGCTTGGTGCTAGAGACTCGTCAATCAGACGGCGATGTTATAAACATCACCACAGGCCGCGAAGATGTTCAAAATGAGGATGAAGAAACAATTCGTTTAGCGCTGCGTTGGCTGCCACTCGGTGATGAGGAGTTGGTTTTTGATCTGAGCTATTTACATAATAATTCAGACACTAACGCCACTCCATTTGTTTATGCATTACCTGAGGGCGATATTTTTGAACGTAAACAATCATACAATATTGAAGGAGACTTTCCTTCAAGCTTTGACCTTTTATCGCTGGAGGCAAATTGGCAAGTAAGTGAAAACTTACGCTTTACCTCTGTGACCGGGT
>JBQGON010000183.1:0-6398 GCA_052087065.1 Vibrio sp.
CAACGGCCCTCGCCCTTCGCATACTTCACACACGAGAAAACGGCCGTCTTCAACTCAACGCCGCCACTCAAACCCAAACCAACGCAAACGCCGCGCTTTAGCTCCTGAAGAACGTAAAGTGCTCGTGTTTAATAAACCTTACGATGTTTTGAGTCAGTTTACCGATGGGCAAGGTCGTCAAACCTTAGCAAATTTCATTGATGTCAACGATGTCTATGCCGCAGGCCGCTTAGATAGAGACAGTGAAGGATTAATGGTGCTCACCAATGACGGTATATTGCAAGCCAAATTAACTCAGCCACAATCAAAGTCAGAAAAAACGTACTGGGTACAGGTCGACGGAGACCCTAGTAATGAAGAGCTTGAACCACTACGCCGTGGGGTGACATTGAAAGACGGCCCTACCTTACCCGCTAAAGTCGAAAAAATTGATGAGCCTGCTAATTTGTGGGCACGAAACCCTCCAGTGCGGTTTCGAGCCAATATCCCCACCACTTGGCTTGCGATCACTATCATCGAAGGTCGTAACCGGCAAGTTCGACGTATGACCGCTCATATTGGCTACCCGACTCTACGCTTAATTCGTTACTCGATGGGAGACATTACCCTCGGCGATTTAGCATCAGGGCAATGGAAAGACCTTCACCGCTAAGTGCGAAGGTCTTTATCAATCAAAGGGCGCTATTGATGGCGCTCTTTGAGTTTGTTAATGACATCACTCATCGATAAACCTTGATCGTTTAATAATACCAGCAAGTGATACATCAAATCAGCGGATTCACAAACCAACTCAGCTTTATCACCAGAGGTGGCTGCCAAGGCAACTTCGACACCTTCTTCACCAACTTTTTGAGAAATGCGTTTGGTGCCACGCGCATACAAGCTCGCCGTATACGAGGTGTCTGGGTCGGCGTGTTTACGCTCACCGAGTAACGTTTCTAGGTGTTGTAACCATACCATTTGCGAGGCTTCTTGCTCATCACCGTCAAAACAGCTGGTTGTGCCCAAATGACACGTTGGACCAATCGGCTCAACGGTCGCGAGTAGCGTATCTTGGTCACAATCCAACGCAAGATGTTTCAGCTGCAAAACGTTGCCAGAGGTTTCCCCCTTCGTCCATAAACGCTGCTTCGTGCGCGAGTAAAATGTCACTTTTTGCGTGGCGAGCGTTGTTTCTAGCGCTTCGCTATTCATATACCCAAGCATCAAGACTTCACTGGAGGTATAGTCTTGCACGATGACAGGGATTAACCCATCGACTTTTTCCCAATCAATGCGTTGTGTTAAAGCTGGAGCTAACGAATCTTGACTCATAGTCGTACCTCGATTCCTTCCTGTTGGAGATAGTGTTTTAATTCACCAATATTAATAATTTGTTTGTGAAAAACAGAGGCAGCCAGTGCGCCATCCACGTTCGCCTTTTGATAAGCATCACGAAAATGGACCATTTCACCCGCGCCCCCTGATGCAATGAGCGGCACTTGGCACACTTCACGGACTAAGTTTAATTGGGTTAAATCATAGCCATTACGCACACCGTCTTGGTTCATCATATTCAAGACAATTTCCCCAGCGCCGCGTTGCTGCACTTCTTTGACCCAACTGACGGTATCACACTTGGTGGCCGCGGTACGCTTCTCATCACCCGTGAACTGATACACTTTATAGGTACCGGCCGCTTCATCAAAATAAGAATCAATACCGACAACAATACACTGCACGCCAAAACGATCGGCCAATTCGGTAATCAACTGTGGATTCGCCAGTGCTGGCGAGTTAATCGAGACCTTATCCGCGCCAAACTCTAGCAATTGCGCACAGTCTTCGGCAGTGCGAATCCCCCCCGCGACACAGAATGGAATATCAATCACTTCGGCAACGCGTGATATCCAGCTTTTATCGACGACTCGGCCATCGCTCGAGGCTGTAATATCGTAAAAGACCAATTCATCGGCCCCTTCTTCGGCATAGCGTTTCGCCAGCGGAACAATATCACCAATAATTTCATGATTGCGAAATTGCACACCTTTCACAACCTGTCCATCGCGAACATCCAAACATGGGATTATTCGTTTTGCCAACATGCGAACGCCTCCTCTGCGGTAAATTTTCCATCCAACAATGCGCGGCCAACGATCACGCCCGCAACGCCTGACCCGTGCAAAGCTTGAATATCCTCTAGGCTGCCAATTCCGCCTGACGATTGAAATTGCACTTGCGGATAGCGAGCACACAAATCTTGATATAACGATACGTTCGATCCCGCCAAGGTGCCATCACGCGAAATATCGGTACACAACACATGTTTGAGGCCAACAGTGAGATAATCGTCGAGCAACGCTTCAATCGTGACACCAGAATCCTCCTGCCAACCGGAAATCGCAACATGGCGCTCACCATCAGCCGTAATATTGATATCTAACGCGAGAACAATATGCTCAGCGCCGTAACGTTCAATCCACCCTTTGACCCGCTCAGGTTGCTTGACTGCGGTCGAACCGACAACAACACGTTCAGCACCCGCGTCGAGTAAATTTTTAACATCATCTTCTGTGCGCACACCACCACCGATTTGTACATGAGCTGGCGTGCTGTCAATTAAACGACCGATCAGATCCAATTGTCGCGCTTGCGTGTCTTTCGCTCCAGTCAAATCTACCAAGTGTAACCACTGAGCGCCGGCGTTATGATACACCGCAAATTGCTCAGCTGGATTCACTTTGTATTCGGTCACTTGACCATAGTCGCCCTGATATAAACGAACGACTTGGCCATCAATAAGGTCCAATGCAGGGATAATCATCTCTTCATCCTTAAAGCGTTAAAAAGTTTTTAATTAGCGTCGCGCCCGCTTTTGATGAACGCTCAGGGTGAAACTGTACACCGTAGTAGTTACCGCTTTGAATCGCGGCGCTGAACGGCTGTCCATAGTCACAGGTAGCAATGGTGTAATCCCCAACTGGCATGGCGAAGCTATGGACAAAGTAAAAATATTCATCGGCTTCAATGCCCGCAAATAATGGATGCCCAGAAGCGGCTGTCACGGTATTCCAGCCCATGTGTGGCAATGGCAAACCTTGCGTATCCATTAAGCTCACCGCAGCCGCGCATAACCCTAAACAATCAACGTCTGCCGTCGTGTGTGACGGTTTTTCTTGTGAACACAACCCAAGCAGTTGCATACCCAAACAAATCCCTAACAACGGTTGAGTCACTTGCTTAACAAGCTCAATCAGCTGGCGTTCTTGCAAATTTTTCATGGCTTCAGTGGCCGTTCCTACCCCAGGTAAAAACAGCTTATCCGCCCCGAGTACCACCTTGGGATCCTTGGAAATAGTGACGTCATATCCCAAGCGCTCAATGGAAAAGCGTAATGAAGAAATATTCGCGCAGCCAGTATCAATAATGACAATACTTGGTGACATTACAACACTCCTTTGCTACTCGGCAGATCGTTACCCTCAACCTTTATCGCTTGACGTAACGTGCGGCCAAATGCCTTAAACAAACTTTCAATGATGTGGTGATCGTTTTCACCATTCGAGGACAGGTGTAAAGTACAGGCCAGCGTATCGGTCAGCGAACGGAAAAAGTGATACACCATTTCTGTCGACAAATCTCCGACTTGTTCACGACTGAACTCCGCATCAAATTTCAAATAAGGGCGACCTGACAAGTCCAGCGCACATTGTGCTAAACATTCATCCATTGGCAAACTAAAACCAAAACGACCGATACCACGTTTTTCACCCAAGGCTTCTTTGAGCGCTTGGCCTAACGCGAGTGCGGTATCTTCGATGGTGTGGTGATCATCAATATGTAAATCGCCAGTAACCTGACAATCTAAGGAGAAACCGCCATGAGTGGCGATTTGATCGAGCATGTGATCGAAAAACCCTAACCCCGTCGCGATATGATTCTGACCCGCCACATCCAAATTAACACTGACTTGAATATCCGTTTCTTTGGTTTTACGAATCACTTTGGCTTGTCGTGGCTGCTGAGTAAGCCGTGCTACAATCGCAGGCCAATTCATGCTGTCGGGATCATATTGGATGCCTTTAATCGCCATGTTTTCCGCTAACTGTAAATCGGTTGGACGATCGCCAATTACTGCTGATTGAGTAAAATCAACCAAGCCTTGCTGCAGGTAAGACTTGACTAGGCCTAATTTTGGTTTGCGACAGGTGCAGTTATCTTCTGCAAAATGCGGACAAATCAGTACCTCATCAAACACCACACCTTGCGACGACAACACGTCCATCATCATGTTATGGGGCGCGTCAAAATCGGCTTGTGGATAGCTATCCGTTCCCAACCCATCTTGGTTGGTCACCATGACCAAGCGATACCCTGCGTCTTGTAATGCTAATAAGCTGGGGATCACCAAAGGTTCAAATTTCAACTTATCAAGTCGATCCACTTGAAAGTCCACTGGCGGTTCGACAATGAGCGTACCATCACGATCAATAAAAAGAATTTTTTGTTGGCTCACAGAAGTTTCCTTTTCTGAGTATGGTACTGGCCAGCCAAGGCCAGTACTGAATAATAATTAGTGAATAAACACTGGCTACTGATAAAAATTTCGAATAAAGGCCACAGTCTTTTCACACTCTGCACGGCTCCCCGCACTGATACGTACGGCATTGTCTATGGGTGAATTGCGCAAAATAATTCCCGCATCCCATGCGGCTTTAAATAATGCATCACCATCAGGGAATTCGACAAGTAAGTAATTCCCCCACCCGTCATAAACCTTCACTCCGGGGATCTGACTTAATCCCGCTTGTAAATAAGCACGATTCACAGTGATCTCGAGTACTTGGTATTTCTGCCGCGCTCGGCCAGCTTCAGACAAGGCTTGGACTGCAATATCGACCACCGGAACGGGTACTGGGTATGGGGCAATCACTTTGAGTAACACTTGGATCAACGCTGGATTTGCTAATGTGAAACCACAGCGTAACCCAGCTAAAGCAAACGCTTTTGATAGCGTGCGTAAAATGGCCAAATGAGGATAATGCGCGAGTAAATCAACGGTGCTTTCTTCTAAACAAAAATCAATATAAGCCTCATCCATAACGACAATCGCGCGGTCTTTGGTCATTTCTAATAATTCAACGATATCATCACGTTTCATGACATTGCCCGTGGGATTATTCGGGCTACACACAAATACCAATTTCACTCGCTCTAAATTGTCGGATATCGCGGGAAGATCCAACTGCCAATCCGCGTTTAGCGGCACGGTTTTACGCTCGACACCAAAGGTTTCTGCACTAATGGCATACATTCCATACGTGGGCGGACAATATAAGATGGCGTCTTCTCCCGCTTCACAAAAAGCGCGAATCAAGAGTTCGATTCCTTCATCAGCACCACGCGACGTTAATACGTTATCAGCATTAACCCCAGCGTAATTGGCATAAGCATTAAGAAGAGCCTCAGGCTGACAGTCACTGTATCGGTTTAACTGACTGATCGTTAACTGGTACTCGTTATCGAAAGGCGATTCATTAGCGTTGAGCCAGACATCCCCTGTCCCACCAATACGGCGTGCCGACAAATAAGGCGTTAATGCTTGAACTTGTTTACGAGCCAACTTTTCCATAACAACTGATCCCTATTTCTGTAATTTATTTACTCGGATGGTCACGGCACGGCGGTGAGCATCGAGACCTTCTGCATTGGCCATTTCAACCACTGTAGACGCGAGATTTTGTAAGCCTTGAGCTGACAATTCTTGCACCGTCATCCGTTTACTAAAGTCAGCTAAGCCCAAGCTGGAATATGTCCGGGTATAGCCATATGTCGGCAGCACGTGATTGGTCCCCGAGGCGTAATCACCGACAGACTCCGGTGACCAACTCCCTAGGAAAATAGAACCAGCATTTTCAAATAATGGCACCAACTCTCGTGGATTTTTGGTCTGAACGATCAAGTGCTCAGGCCCGTAGAAATTGGAAATAGAGACACATTGTGTCAATGATTCAGCAATAATCACCAAGCTTGAGGCCAATGCTTGGCGAGCAATATCGGCACGTGACAGATCTTGCAACTGTGCCTGCACCGCATCAATCACTTGATCGGCCAAAATAGGTGACGGTGTCACAAGAACCACTTGCGAATCAGGCCCATGTTCAGCTTGGCTCAATAAATCGGCGGCGACAAACTCTGGATCGGCATGCTCATCGGCGATCACTAACACTTCTGACGGCCCTGCAGGCATATCAATTGCAGCGCCACGATAATCATTACTCACTTGGCGCTTCGCTTCGGTAACATACGCATTACCCGGACCAAAAATTTTATCGACCTTCGTCACTGACTCAGAACCGTATGCCATCGCCGCTATCGCTTGAGCCCCGCCAAGGTTGTAGACTTCATCGATTTGACAT
>JBQGON010000184.1:0-6291 GCA_052087065.1 Vibrio sp.
TTATGGAGATATCGAAAATATAGAGCATATGGGGGAGTACTGGGATGCTTATAGTGCGGGCGGCCATGAAACCTTTTTGGATATGCGGGTTGAGTCCTCTCATTCGCGTGGAAATATCCTCTATAGCATGCTGTTGGCGGTGTTTTTATGGGGAGGATTTAAGTGCTTGAATGCGATGGCTTGGGGAGGAGATTGGGCGCTAAATACCGTTGATCAATGCATTTTGGTTGTATTCGCTTTGATTGTATTGATTGGTTTTTTTCGTCCAGTGGCATTACCCATTCGCTTACATAAGCGTAATCAAGAAGTGTATGTGAAGCACAAGGGCGTTTTATATCGTATTCCTTGGCAAGAGTGTGAGATCTCGGTGCTTTATAGCGGCTTTTACTTAGGGGCGGCGAGTGTTAAAGACAGTTATCAGCTCGTTATGTGGCTCAATCCGAAGTATGCGGTTAATAGAGATCTCACTGGGCAAAAACACGAAAAATTAGTCCTGAACGAGTCAACAGGTAAACATGCTGCGGCCTATGGTTACTACGAGTACATTAGGCGTTACATGACAGGGGATGAACCCTTTGCTTTTATAATTAGTACTCAAGAAAAAGTCGCGAGAAGAAATAAAGAATTATTGAATCAATATGGCCCAATTCGCGCCGAACTCGACTATTATTTTTGGTCTGCTTTGGGGTTTTTGTTTAAACCATCTTTTATGTGTTTAACATTTGCCCCCATCAAAGATAAATGGCCGGAAGAAGTGCATGAATGGACGGGCGAACGCTGTAATTGGGTGTGAGCTCGATAAAAATGACGAGCATATCTCTTTTCTTGGTATCAAAATGAATGAAAGAGTATGTCACTTCAGCCCGTTTTTAGGGCTTTTTACTGCAAAAAACTTCTGCTTTGCTTACATAATGTGAGCCAAGTCAATCACTTCAATAAAACCTTCTTTGATCTACGCTTTCTTGCAAAACTAACCTAATATTTTAAAAAGTAAGATCGAAATTTTATTTATGGGTGATTGATAGAGGCGACAGCGCATGTTTTTTAATAGCCGTGGAATAAAAAAGAAGTATGAAGAAGCACTGGATGAGCTGCACGTATTACAACAAATTTATAATGGAATGAATGAAGGTGTCATCTGCTTTCAATTAGATAATAAAGGCAAGGTCACGTCTGTCAATAATCTTTATGAAGAGGTTATAGGAGGGCAAGCAAATCAAGTTATTGGCCAACCTTTTGTCAATCTTGTTCCAAATAAAAAACGAGGTACGCCACATTTCACCAATATGCAAAGTGCTATTGAAAAAGGTGTACATTGGCATGGTGCTTTAGAAACGACTTACCATGATGGTAGTAGTGCATGGCTACGTACGATTGTCGAACCCGTGAAGTCGAAAGAAGGCGGCATAATACAGTATTATGTATTTGCTTATGAGTTAACTCGGACTATCAAAAACTCTCGTGAAAGGCAGGACTTATTAAATGGTTTAGACCGTTCTATGGCTGTCATTGAGTTTGAACTTGATGGAACCATCATTACAGCGAATGATAATTTTTTACAAACAGTTGGATATAAACTCTCAGATATTAAAGGAAAGCATCATCGAATATTTTGCTATCCTGATCTAAGTAATAGCGCAGAGTATCAAGGTTTTTGGAAAAAACTGGGTTCGGGAGAATATGTTGCCGGACGCTTCCAGCGTGTCGATCATTATGGCAATGAATTATGGTTAGAGGCTTCGTATAACCCAATACATGACGAAAGCGGGAAACTGTACAAAGTTGTTAAGTTTGCGACCAATGTGACTGAGCAAATACAGCAGGAAAAAGCAGCTTCTGAAGCCGCTCAGCTAGCTAGCAGTGTTTCGTCTGAAACCCGAGAGCAAACCACTCGTGCCCGTAATGTTATTGATTCTACCATCTCCAGTATGGATGATTTAGCCCAAAAAATGGGGCTAGCGAGCACTGAAATTCAAGCGCTGAATAATCACTCAAAACAGATCAATGATTTAGTGGACAGCATAAAAGGGATTGCTGATCAGACGAACTTACTTGCATTGAACGCAGCAATAGAAGCGGCACGTGCTGGTGAGCAAGGTCGTGGTTTTGCGGTGGTTGCCGATGAAGTGAGACAGTTGGCCGCAAGAACCAATGCGACCACTAATGAAATCATTACGATGGTGTCTGAAAACTTGTCGAAAACAGAGTCTACTGTCGAGCTCATCACCGAATGTCAAACGCAAACGACTGAAGCGTTAGAAGCGTCAAATAGTGCCGGGGAAGTAATTCAAGAAATTGAACGTGGTGCAGATAAAGTGAATGAAGCTATTCAACATCTAAATATGACATAAGACAGAGAGATATAGCAATAAAGTGAAGGTATAATATTTTTATTACGCTAGCGAATTAATAGCGAACCGAGTGTTCGCTATTTTTTTGTCAAATTATTAGGTGTAGTGATTAATTAAATATTCATTATATTTGAATTATTTTTAATTTTTGTTGTCAGATAAGAGTGTGAATAAGTAAACGCTATAGAACTAAATGCAATTTTTTTCAAGATTGTTTTATTAATTTTATCACGTTATGGTAATTAAGAACTTACAAAAGCGAGCATGGAAATGAATAAGACATTACCCCCGCTGCCTTTTGACAACGTTGCCCTTTTTTTCGACTTTGATGGAACGTTAGTCGAGCTTCAAGCGACTCCCGAAGCAGTGATCGTCGACGATGAATTACGTACATTACTACAATCGTTAGGCAGAGAAGTAAACCAAGCGCTGGCTTTAATTTCAGGGCGCAGTTTAGACTCATTAGATCATTTACTTGCCATGCCGACAGTCAATGTCAGTGGCAGCCATGGCATGCAGTTTAGGTGTGGATCATCCGAAGATACTTTTCTTCATCCAGAGACTATTACGTTACCGGATTCATTGATTAAGGATTGTCAGCGGTTTTGTCAGCAGCATGATTTATTGCTTGAGGACAAACCTTTGACTGTCGCAATTCATTACCGTTCAAAACCTGAAATGGAGAATCAGGTTGAAACCTACCTACAGCAGCTATCTGAGCGTTTTGCTTCTTTAAACCTGAGTATTCAAGCAGGGAAAAGTATTCGTGAGCTCAAACCCACCGGTATCAATAAAGCGTCCGCACTCGATTATTTTATGAATCAAGCCGAATTTAAAGGTAGAACACCTTGGTATTTCGGTGATGATGTCACCGATGAAGATGCATTTACTTGGATAAATGAACGTCACGGTGTGTCAGTTAAAATTGGTGATGGAGAATCAAACGCTCAATACCAATTAACGTCACCTCAAGAGGTGGTAGGGTTTCTTCAAGATAGATTAGCGGTAAGGGATAACCAATGATAGAAAATAACTTAGATTTAGCGTTGATCGGTAACTGTCGTATCAGTGCTCTGATCGATAAAATGGGCGAAGTGGTGTGGTCGTGCATGCCACGTTTTGACAGTGACCCGGTCTTTGCCTCATTATTAAAAACAGGTGATAAGTCAGAACTTATAGGAACTTATGGCATTGATCTTGATGGCTTTTCTCACAGTGAGCAGCAATACCGTAAAAACACCGCCATTCTGGAAACAACCTTGTATGATTTACAAGGTAATAGCGTAAAAATTGTCGATTTTGCACCTCGTTTGATGCTGTACGGACGTATGCACCGTCCCGTGACCTTGATGAGAATTTTGACACCGGTTGGTTCACCGCGTATACGGATTCGTTTACGACCGGCAGATAATGAGAATAATGAAGCGTACAAAAGAATTGAGGGAACCAATCATATTAAGTACAGCAGCGATACTTTGTCACTGCGATTGACAACCGATTTGTCAATCTCCAGCATTTATGATGAAAGCTGGTTTATTTTAGATGGCGAATCTCATTTAGTTCTGGGTAATGATGAGAGTTTAGAAGAGCCAATCCAGCAGCTTTCACAGCGGTTCGTCAATGAGACTGAACTGCATTGGCAAAGCTGGGTATATAACTTAGCGATCCCATTCGAATGGCAAGATGCGGTCATTCGCGCAGCGATCACGTTAAAACTGAGTGCCTTTGAGGATACCGGTGCGATTGTGGCAGCGATGACGACCTCCATTCCTGAGGCTAAAGATACGGAACGTAATTGGGACTATCGGTTCTGCTGGTTACGTGATAGCTATTTCACGGTTCATGCGCTTAACCGCTTAGGCGTTACCGCGACCATGGAGCAATATCTACGCTACTTGGTGAATTTGGCGACTCATATCGATGATCAATTTTTACAGCCAGTATTCTGTATTAATGGCCGTAAACAGATGGAAGAAAAAATCGTTGATAAACTGGATGGATACCGTGGCATGGGTCCTGTACGGTTTGGCAACCAAGCCGCTGATCAAATTCAACATGATGTTTATGGTGCGGTGGTCCTTTCGGCTACGCAGATGTTTTTTGATGAGCGGATTCGTAAGCCTGATGATAAGCGCCTATTTCCTATCTTAGAGAAAGTTGGCGAAAAAGCCGTGCAGTATTTCGACCAACCCGATGCAGGATTGTGGGAACTACGTGGCAGTCAGCATATTCATACTTTCTCGAGTATTATGTGTTGGGCGGCAGCCGATCGCTTGGCCAAAATAGCCAATAATCTACAACTCCCTGGTCGTCAAGATTATTGGCGAAAACACGCCGACCAAATTAAAGCAACCATTGATGAAAAGGCGTTTAACAGCGAACTCAATAGTTACACGGCAACGTGGGGCGGCGACACCATGGATGCCAGTTTACTGTTAGCCTGCTCACTTGGGTTTCTATCTGGTGATGATCCTCGTTTTGTCGGTACGGTCGAAGCGATAGAAAGCCAGTTACGACCTAAAGGCAGTAAATATATTTTCCGTTATGTGATTGAAGATGATTTTGGTGAACCAGAAAATGCGTTTACTATTTGTTCTTTCTGGTATATCGAAGCGTTGTCTGCCATTGGTCGTCATGCTGAAGCGCGTGCTTTGTTTGAAGATCTACTCGAACGACGTAATCACGTTGGTTTACTGTCTGAAGATCTTGACCCCGACACTGGTGAGTTATGGGGTAACTTCCCACAAACTTACAGCATGGTTGGCATTATTAACTGTGCGCGTATGTTAAGTAAACGTTGGGAGGACGAATTATGAGTCGTTTAGTAGTGGTATCCAATCGTGTCGCCAGACCAGAAGCGCTCAAAGGTGGGGCGCAAGGTGGACTGGCGGTGGGGGTTTTGCCGCGATGTCTGAGTCCGGTGGATTGTGGTTTGGTTGGAATGGCCGTATTGAAAACCGACCCACAACTGACGTTCGTGAAGAGCGCAAGGACAACATTGATTTTGTCACGATTGGTTTGCGCCAAAAAGAATACCAAAACTTTTACGCTGGCTTTTCCAACAATGTCATTTGGCCGCTATTTCACCAGAGACCAGATTTAATGCGTTATCGTAATCATTACCGAGCAGGTTATTTGGGGGTTAACCGCAAATATGCCAATCATCTATTGGCGCACTTGCGTCCGGATGACACCATTTGGATTCATGATTATCAGTTAATCCCTATGGCAAAAATGTTACGTGAAGCTGGCGTGACTTGTCCGATTGGGTTCTTTTTACATACTCCTTTCCCTGCTTTTGATTTACTACGAGCTTTACCTTGTTACGAAAAAATGCTCGATGAGTTGTTGAATTACGATCTTGTCGGTTTTCATACTGGCATTGATGAGCATAACTACCATGAAGCGATTCGAGTGTCCTGTCATGGGAATACGGTTGAGGGGCATGTCACCTGTGGTGAGCATCAACAACAAACGGGTGTCTATCCTATTGGAGTCGAACCCGATGCCATTGTTGAGTCGGCCAGTCGAGGACAAAATACTCAGGAATATAAACAACTGAGAAAAGAGCTAGGTGATCGTAAGCTGATTATTGGTGTTGATCGACTCGACTACAGTAAAGGTATCTTTCATCGTTTTCAGGCTTATGATTTGCTGTTGAAAAACAATTCTAAATTGCATCGTAAACTGGTGTATATGCAGGTTGCTCCGACCTCACGTGGTGATGTAAAAGCCTACGCACAATTGGCTCAGCAAGTTGAACAATCAGCTGGACACGTTAACGGTACTTATGCTGATTTTGATTGGACTCCGATTCGTTATATCAACCGAGGATTCCGCCGCAAAACGATCATTGCACTATATAATATGTCGCATATAGGTTTTGTAACACCATTGCGTGATGGGAGGACTTTGGTGGCGAAAGACTATGTCGCGGCGC
>JBQGON010000185.1:0-6251 GCA_052087065.1 Vibrio sp.
CTTGGGCTTATCTTCGTCAAATATGTATCGGATGCGTTCACCTTACGCCAAGAAGAAATCAAAGCAGATTTAGCTAACCCTGAAAATGAATACTACTTAGATCCGAGCGATTACTCAGCAGAAGAACTTGCCGAAGAAATTCAAATTGAACTGGAACAACGCGATTACTACACCGAGAAAAACGTGTTCTGGTTACCACAAGAATCACGTTGGCAGTTTTTGCAAGATAACGGCCCATTAGTGATTGGTGGCGCAGATCTTCAAGTCGGCGACAAAACGAAGAAAATCACCTCAGTCGGTCACTTAATTGATAACGCATTAGAAGGCATTGAGCGTGATAATCCAAAGCTTAAAGGCGTACTGAACAAATCCTATTCTGCGCTACGTATCGACCAAGCCAAACTCAATGAGCTGATCAACCTGATCGCGACTATTCCTTTTGATCATGCCTCTCTCAACAGTAAAGACATCTTAGGCCATGTGTATGAATATATGCTGGGTCAATTTGCGTTAGCGGAAGGTAAAAAAGGCGGCCAGTTCTACACGCCAGCGTCTATCGTCACCTTAATTGTTGAAATGATTGAACCGTTCGAAGGGCGTGTGTATGACCCGGCTATGGGTTCAGGCGGTTTCTTTGTGCAATCGGAAAAATTCATCGAGCGTCATGCCCATGAAAAACAAGTTGATCCGTTAACGCAAAAATCACGTATTTCGATTTACGGTCAAGAATACAACCACACCACATGGCAGTTAGCGGCAATGAACATGGCGATCCGTGGTTTGGATTATGACTTCGGCAAAGAGCCAGCCAGTACTTACACCAATGTTCAGCATCCAGATTTACGTGCTGATTTCATCATGGCAAACCCACCGTTTAACATGAAAGAGTGGAATACCGGCGTTGATGAAAACGATCCTCGTTTTAAATACGGAATGCCTCCGGTAGGCAATGCCAACTTTGCTTGGATGCAACACATGCTTCATCACCTTGCACCAGATGGCTCTCAAGCTCTGTTACTTGCCAATGGTTCAATGAGCTCAACCACCAATAACGAAGGTGCTATTCGTCAAAAGCTGATCGAAGAAGATTTGATTGAATGTATGGTGGCACTTCCGGGGCAACTGTTCACTAACACCCAAATCCCAGCTTGTATCTGGTTCTTAACCAAAAACAAAGCCGCTCGTAATGACAAAGCAGGCCGCAAACTGCGTGAGCGTAAAGGCGAAGTGCTGTTCATAGATGCGCGTAATCTTGGTTATATGAAAGACCGAGTATTGCGTGATTTCACCATGGACGACATTCAAAAAGTGGCGGATTTATTCCACGCTTGGAAAACCGGTGAAGCGGTTAATGGTGTGACCTATGAAGACCAAGCGGGTTTGTGTAAATCTGCCAAGTTAGAAGACATCACCAAGCACGATTTTGTACTCACACCGGGCCGTTATGTAGGCGCGGCAGATGAAGTCGATGACGGAATCCCATTTGCTGAAAAGATGGCAACCTTAACGACGAAATTAAGTGAGCAGTTTGCCGAATCAGCCAAGCTTGAAGCCGAGATCAAGAAGAACTTAGCGGGGTTGGGTTATGAGCTTTGAGATTAAAAAGGCAACCTTGGGTGACTTCTTAAATTTCAAGAATGGTAAAAAATCACCCGAACGAGCTGACAATGCAAGTTTTCCTGTGTTTGGCTCTAATGGTTTGATTGGTCGAGCTGAATCAACGAATTGCACAGAGAATACAATAGTCATCGGCAGGGTTGGTAGTTACTGTGGCAGTGTTCATTTTTCTATGGAAAAGTGCTGGGTCTCGGATAATGCAATTTCATGTAGTTCAAAAAATCATCGCGAGGAACAGAATTGGTTCTATGTTTTAACAAAACTAAATCTTAACAACTTTAGTTCAGGTTCGGGTCAACCACTACTTAATCAAGCAACTCTGAATGCTGTTGAATGCGAAGTACCAAATAACTCCTCAATAAGGGCGCTGATTGGAAACGTTCTTAACGATTACGATAACAAGATAAAGCTTAACGCTGCAACCAACCAAACCCTAGAACAAATGGCACAAGCGATATTCAAATCATGGTTTGTTGATTTCGATCCCGTCAAAGCAAAAATGCGTGGTGAACAACCCGAAGGTATGGATGACGCCACTGCCTCGCTTTTTCCAGATAAGCTAGTTGAATCTGAACTTGGCTTAATCCCCGAGGGATGGGATGTAGGAACGTTAGATACTCATACATCAATGATTATTGACCATCGAGGGAAAACACCTAAAAAGCTTGGCAGCGATTGGGTAGAAGAAGGTTATCCGGCAATTTCTGCAAAGAACATTAAGTCTAAGAAGATTGTTCGTCCAGATACTATTCGTTTTATTGATGAATCCACTTACAAGAAATGGATGAAAGAGCCGCTTGTTAAGGGAGACATCATCATGACGTCTGAAGCTCCAATGGGTGAATTGTATTTCTTTGATGGCTCACAAGAATTTTGCCTAAGCCAACGACTTTATGGTCTTAGAGCTAATCCCGATGCATGTAGTCCAGCGTTTTTATTTAATTGGCTGCAAACTACAAAAGCCGTAACAGACATGGAAGGTAGAGCCTCTGGAACAACCGCGCTAGGAATCAAACAGGCTGAGCTACGTAAAGTAAAGATCTTAACTCCAGCAAAAGAGCTTCTGGATAAATACAGCGTTGTAGCAAGTAATTTGGTTGATATGGCTGCTAGTAATAACGCACAAAATTCAACGCTCGAAGAGTTGCGCGACACGCTGCTTCCTAAATTGCTTTCGGGCGAAATCGAGTTAGATTCAGTTGTTGCAAAATGAGCAATAACTGTCGTTATTAAAGATTTAAGTAATGTTTTTAAATCCGAAAAGTTGGTTGAGATAGCATATGTTCCATTTGGGAACATATGCCCAAACAGACAAAACCAAGCGTTACCCTACAAGATAAAGGTTGATTTTAATTATGAAGATCACGGAAGACCAACTAGAACAGCTTTGCCTCGATTGGTTTAAAGAACAAAATTATACCTATCTGAATGGTTATGATATTGCCCCAGATGGTATCTCGCCTGAGCGTGACGACTATCATCAAGTGGTGTTAAAGCAACGTCTGCAAAAACAACTCGCCATCTTAAATCCTAATTTACCGGAAGAATGCCTTGTTGAGGTGGTGAATACGATTTCAACGCCTGATACGCCTGTATTAATCAAAAGTAACCGCAGCTTTCATAAATACCTTATCGAAGGCGTACCGGTGGAATATACGGTCTATGAAGCGGGTGAAACCAAAACTAAGCATACTCATGTTCAGTTGATGGATTTTACTAATCCCGATAACAATGAATTTTTGGTGGTGAATCAATTCACGATTGCTGGCATTAAAGGCAATCGACGCCCTGATGTAGTAGTGTTTATCAATGGTCTGCCGATTGCTGTTATTGAGCTGAAAAACCCAGCCGATGAACATGCGGATATTTGGAATGCCTATAACCAACTGCAAACCTATAAAGATGAAATTTCAGACTTATTTGTTTTCAATGAAGCATTAATTGTCAGTGATGGTTGGACCGCGCGAGTTGGTTCATTAACGGCCAATAAAGAACGTTTCTTACCATGGAAAACGGTCACTAACGAAGATGACAAACCGTTATTAGAATTCCAACTAGAAACTATGGTTCGCGGTTTCTTTAAGCCGGATTTATTGCTCGATTACATTCGATACTTTGTGTTGTTTGAAAACGATAATGACAAAATCATTAAGAAAATAGCCGGTTATCACCAATTCCATGCAGTACGAGCGGCAGTTGAAGCCACGGTTAAAGCCAAGCAAGCAGATGAAGCCTTGTTAGATGATCGCATGGTGGCGGATAACGTGATCCCATATCAAGTGAGCACAACCAAAGGCTTAGATAAAATCAAACCCGGCAGTGGTAAAGCCGGGGTGGTTTGGCATACCCAAGGCAGTGGCAAAAGTATTTCCATGGTGTGTTATGCCAGCAAACTTTTACAACAGCCAAGCATGAATAACCCAACCATAGTGGTGGTGACCGACCGTAATGATCTTGATGGTCAGCTGTATAACACCTTCGGCATGGCGCAAGAAACACTGAAACAAATCCCGCAACAAGCCGATGACCGTGATGCGCTTCGTGAGTTATTACTGAATCGCCAGTCCGGTGGCATTATCTTCACCACGATTCAAAAATTTGCCCTGATTGCTGATGAAACGGCGCATCCGGTGTTATCAACTCGCGCCAATATTGTGGTGGTGTCTGATGAAGCGCACCGCAGTCAATACGGTAATAAATCTAAGCTGGTTGAAGTCAAAGATGAAAAGGGAGAAGTGAAGTCGCATAAATATGTGTTCGGTTATTCTAAATACATGCGCGATGCCTTGCCTAATGCGTCTTTTATTGGTTTTACCGGTACACCAATTGCCATGGATGATAAAGATACGCGTGGTGTCTTTGGTGAATATGTCTCGGTTTATGATATTCAAGATGCGGTGGATGATGGTGCGACAGTGCCGATTTATTATGAATCTCGCCTTGCGAAACTCGATATCAATCAAGATAAAATCGAAGTCTTGAACGATGAAGTTGAAGAAGAAATTGGCGAAGACGAAGAAACCGAAAGCCGTGAAAAAATCAAATCACAATGGGCAGCGTTAGAGAAATTGGTGGGTGCTGAGCCACGACTTCAACAGATCGCTAAAGACTTGGTTGAACATTTTACAACACGTACCGAAACCTTCCCGGGTAAAGCCATGGTAGTGGCAATGAGCCGTGAGATTTGTGTTGATTTATACAATGCGATTGTAGCGATCAAACCGGAATGGCATCACGATGATACCGATAAAGGTGCGATTAAAATCGTGATGACGGGCAGTGCTTCTGATAAAGAAAAAATGCAACCTCATATTCATGATAAAAAGACCAAGAAGCTCTTTGAAAAACGTTACAAAGATACTGATGATGAACTCAAATTGGTGATAGTGCGTGACATGTGGCTGACCGGTTTTGATGCGCCGTGTTGTCATACCATGTACATCGATAAACCCATGAAAGGGCATAACCTAATGCAGGCCATTGCGCGTGTGAATCGGGTGTTTAAAGACAAGCCCGGCGGTTTAGTTGTGGATTATATTGGTATCGCCAATGAGCTGAAAAATGCCCTGAAAACCTACACCAATAGCCAAGGTAAAGGGCAGCCTACAGTTGATACGGCGGAAGCCTTTGCGGTGTTGATGGAAAAAATCGACATCGTTCGTGGCATGTTCGCAACTCCGGTTGATGGCAAGGTATTTGACTATCGCCCTGATTTTGAAACTCAAGCTCTGCGTTTATTGCCGGGTGCGGTGAACCATATATCAGGTTTATCTACCTCGATGTCACAAGCCTCTAAAAGTGAAGACCGTGATGGTAAGCGCCGTTTCTTAGATGTGATGGCCGCTTTAAGTAAGGCGTATTCTTTATGTAATACCATGGATGAAACCCAAGGCTACAAGAATGAGATTGCCTTTTATTCTGCCATTAAAGCGGCCTTTATGAAGCATTCTACGGTCGATAAAAAGCGTACTGACGAAGAGCGTAATTCTGCTTTAAAACAGATTTTAGATAACGCAGTAGTGGCTGATGGTGTCGATGATATTTTTACCATGGTTGGGTTAGATAAGCCGAATATTGGCTTGCTTTCAGAAGAGTTCTTAGAAGATGTTAAGAACATGAAAGAGAAAAATCTTGCGGTAGAATTGCTCGAAAAACTGCTACGTGATGAAGTGAAAGCGCGGATGAAAAATGATGTGGTTCAGGAGAAAAAGTACTCTGAGCGCATTATGGAATCCTTACGTAAATATCATAACCGTAGCATTGAAACCGCTCAAGTGATCGAAGAGCTGATCCAGTGGGCGAAAGATATGCAAGAAGATGCGGATATGTTGAATAAGCTGAATTTGTCGGTTGATGAAATCGCTTTTTATCGCGCCTTGGTAGAAAACGAGTCATCCGTTCGTGAGCTAGGGAATGAAAATTTGCGTCAACTCGCCATTGAATTGACTCAACAGTTACGTAAATCAGCGACAGTAGATTGGCAGAAACGTGAAAGCGTTCGTGCTCGTATGCGTAACCTAGTTCGCCGATTATTACGTAAATGGAAATACCCGCCAGATGATACAGATGAAGCGATTAAGCTTATTTTAGAGCAAGCAGAAGTGTTGGCTGATGGTTGGTATGCGGCTTGAATT
>JBQGON010000186.1:0-715 GCA_052087065.1 Vibrio sp.
GTCTGATGGCGCGTCCAGATGGTTCAATCATCGAAACGCCGATCACAGCAAACTTCAAAGAAGGTCTAAACGTACTTCAATACTTCATCTCAACCCACGGTGCTCGTAAAGGTTTGGCCGATACCGCACTTAAGACCGCGAACTCAGGTTACCTGACTCGTCGTCTAGTAGACGTTGCTCAAGACGTTGTGGTTACAGAGCATGACTGTGGCACTTTCGAAGGCGTTGACATGATGCCTCATATCGAAGGTGGTGATGTTAAAGTTGCACTGGCGGAGCTTGCGCTTGGTCGTGTTGTAGCGGAAGACATTGTTAAGCCAGGTACTGAGCAAGTATTGATCCCACGTAATACTCTAATTGATGAGAAGTGGTGTCAGATCCTTGAAGATAACTCAGTTGATAAGATCAAAGTACGTTCAGTTGTAACGTGTGAAGCAGACTTCGGTTGTTGTGCAAACTGTTACGGTCGTGATTTGGCTCGTGGTCACAAGGTAAACCAAGGTGAGGCAGTTGGTGTTATTGCTGCTCAATCTATCGGTGAACCGGGTACACAGCTAACCATGCGTACCTTCCACATCGGTGGTGCGGCATCAACGGCAGCAGCAGAAAACAGCATCCAAGCGAAAACCACTGGTACTGTGAAACTTCACAATGCTAAGTTTGTTATCAATAAAGATAAGAAATTGGTTATCACTTCACGTGCATCAGAAATGAC
>JBQGON010000186.1:725-6246 GCA_052087065.1 Vibrio sp.
ATAAACTTCCTTACGGTTCATTGCTAAGCAAAGCAGACAACGAAGCAGTTACGGCTGGTGATGTTGTGGCTAACTGGGAAGCACACACCATGCCAATCATCACTGAAGTGGCAGGTCGCATCCAGTTCGTAGACATGATTGATGGTGTAACCATTTCTCGCCAAACTGATGACCTAACTGGCCTATCTTCAAGTGAAGTAGTAGATCCTGCGCAGCGTTCAACAGCAGGTAAAGATATGCGTCCAGCAATCAAGCTTGTTGATGCTCAAGGTAATGATGTAATGATCCCTGGTACAGATATGCCAGCGAACTACTTCTTGCCGGGTAAAGCGATTGTAAACATCGAAGATGGTGCAGAAGTAGGTATTGGTGACACGTTATCTCGTATCCCTCAAAAATCGAGCGGAAACAAAGATATCACCGGTGGTCTACCTCGCGTAGCGGACTTGTTTGAAGCACGTAAGCCGAAAGAGCCTGCGATTCTTGCTGAGCATACTGGTACGGTTGCATTTGGTAAAGAAACCAAAGGTAAACGTCGTCTATTGATTACTCGTGAAGGCGGGGATGTTTATGAAGAAATGATTCCTAAGCATCGTCAATTGAACGTGTTTGAAGGCGAGAAAGTAGAACGTGGTGATGTCATTTCTGATGGCCCAGAAACACCGCATGACATTTTACGTTTACGTGGTATTCACGCTGTAACGCAATACATTGCTAATGAAGTTCAAGAAGTTTACCGCTTACAAGGTGTAAAGATTAACGATAAGCACATCGAAACTATCGTTCGTCAAATGCTACGTAAGTGTACAATCACCCGTTCAGGTGATTCAGAATTCCTTGAAGGCGAGCAAGTTGAATTTTCACAAGTTAAAATTGCTAACCGTCAGCTTGAAGCTGAAGGCAAAGAGCTTGTGCAATTCGAGCGTGATCTATTAGGTATCACTAAAGCGTCTCTAGCAACTGAGTCGTTCATCTCTGCCGCATCGTTCCAAGAAACGACGCGCGTACTAACAGAAGCAGCAGTTTCTGGTAAACGTGATGAACTACGTGGCTTGAAAGAGAACGTAATTGTGGGCCGATTGATCCCAGCTGGTACAGGTTATGCTTACCATCAAGAGCGTCAGAAGCAACGCGAAGACCAAGAACAAGGTCCTTCAGCTGAACAAGCAACTGATAATCTAGCTGCACTTCTTAATGCCGGTTTCTCTGAAGATTAACTCTTAAGAGTCATAAGCATTCAGTAGAATGACAGTTTTTAAAGGCACCTTTATAGGTGCCTTTTTGTTTTTGTGGTGAAACGTTTTGGAGACTGATCACTGACGTTAAGTATATTAATGGAGAGTGGAACAAGACAATAGCCATACAAAATAGAAGGGGTATACTGCGATCATACTTTTTCTAAGATACTCAATAATATGCTCTATCTTTTTCCTATCATTACCGTTTTCATATGGGCGGGTAATTCTATTATTAATAAGATGGCTTCGACGGTCATCGATCCGGGAGCGATTTCATTTTACCGTTGGCTGGTGGCTTTTATTGTTTTAACGCCTTTTTTAATCTCTCCTGCTTGGAAAAACCGAAAAACCATTGCGATTTATCTCCCTAAATTAGCCTTGCTAGCCTTACTTGGCATGGTGATTAATCAATCTTTAGGTTACTACGCAGGGCTAAGTACCACAGCATTAAATCTGTCGTTAATTACTTCATTAGTACCTTTGATGGGGCTTTTTCTGAGTATTCCATTACTGAATCAAAAACTGACTTGGTATGCCGTACTTGGTGCCGTTATTTCTTTCGGCGGTTTGGTTATTATGCTTAGCCATGGAGACGTGGTGGGATTGTTTTCCCAAGGCATGAACCGAGGTGACACCTTGGTACTATTAGGAACATTAGCCTATGCCTTATATGTCGTGCTTATTAAGCGTTGGCGGATGCCGATCTCAAATTGGCAATCTGTTTACGTGCAAGTGTGTTGCGCGTTAGTGATGCTTTTACCGCTTTTTAGCGTCAGTACTCCCGTAAATTTCAATCAACAAACTACTCCTTTGATCTTATACGCAGGATTATTAGCTTCAATCATTGCACCTTGGTGCTGGATGATGGGCATTGAACATTTAGGTGCAGATAAAGCGGCGATTTTTATGAATTTAATGCCAGCGGTGACAGCGGTATTTGCCAGTGTTATTTTGAATGAGCAATTAACCTTGTTTCATTATAGTGGAATGGCGATGATCATTGGTGGGGTTATTTTGGCTCAAAGAAGTAATAGCACTAAGCCTGTGATGGCTGAAGTGCCACAAAAATAAGCTCGAAGGGGTGGATTATCGTTAATACGGTTATTTGACATATCAAAAACAAGTGACGCGATAATCCTAAAACCGCTACGCTCCCGGAGGGATTTCTAAACTTTCCGCGATCATTTGAATGAGTTGATCCTCAAGTTCAAAGCGCTCTTCTAAAACTTCACCAATTTGAGATAAATCGGCATCAAAATCTTCTAATTCGTCTTCAGTATCCACTTCTGCATAATTATCGGTGTAATTGAGTAAGGGTTCTGTTGTTGTGACTATTTTGAAGTAAGTTTGATCGATCTCATCAGTTGGAGAAAATCCCGTTGCTTGCCATTTTTGCATGACCATATCGTAAATTTTGAAATGGCCTTCAGAAATATAATCAACAACATGCTGACAAAAGTTTTGCAGTTCCTGTGGGGATGGTAATTGTGTTAATGCCACTTTTTGAGAGCTAGGCTTTAAAGCCGCTAATTTACAATATTCAACGATCAAACGTTGTCTTGTATCGAGCCAATGGTCGATAACATCGCTGGATCCGCCAAATTGAGCTTGAGTTTGTTTTAATTTATTTAGCATGGCTATATCCTCATAATGGCTAACGCATTGATTGCGAATAGCGGCTCTATTCATGAAATAGAGTGTCCTTTTTGACAGTGTATACCATGTAGTTATATGAGTGATTATTGACCGTTAATCGATAAGCACTGGTATGAAAATAGATTGCCAGTAAAATGGTGGAACTTCAAGCAATGAGATAGGCTGATGTTAAAAAAAGATCAAAAAGTAAACTGGTGTATCGTTGACAACAGCACGTTACATTTACAAGACAAAACATTGCCTTATGAAACGGCTGAAGCGCTCAATTTACCAATAGAGCATGCCATTTATATTGGTGAACTAGATGGTCAACCTTGCTATTGGTTAAATGCGAGTGACCTTGATGATGAGCTAGAAATGACGCCATTGAGAGAATTATTAACGGAATCTGAGTCGTTATTCTTAATGGCTAGTCGTGCTATTCAATATGGCCATATGGCAAGCGCTCAACGCTTTTGTAATCAATGTGGGGGGCGTAATCATCTTAATCATAACCAATTAGCAATGCAGTGTGCAGATTGCCGAACCTTGCATTACCCACGTATTTTTCCTTGTATTATTGTGGCAATAAAAAAAGATAATCAAATATTACTGGCGCAGCATGCTCGCCACACTAGTGGAATGCATACGGTAATTGCAGGTTTTGTTGAAGTTGGGGAAACGCTTGAGCAATGCGTAGCGCGTGAAATTAAAGAGGAGACAGGAATTGAGGTCGCGAACATTCGTTATTTTGGTAGTCAACCTTGGGCATTTCCATCCAGTATGATGGTGGCTTTTCTCGCGGATTATGCGGGTGGAGAAATTCTAGTTGACAAAGAAGAACTATCGTCGGCTGGATGGTTTAACAAAGATACGTTACCGCCTGTTGCGCCAAAAGGAACAATTGCTCGAGCTTTAATTGAGCACACCTTAAATACTGGTATTGTTGATTAATAGCTAAAAAAAACCTCCGGGATCGCCGGAGGGGTAAGTAAGATGTCGTTATGAGATGCTGAACATTCATGTGTTCGAGCTTGTTATGATTTTCATTAGCAAATCAATTGCTAGCCAATAAAGTATTAACAAATAGCCCTGATCAAGCAAATATCAACAGAATTTAATGTTCAAGAACATGATCTCTATTACAAACCATTAGCAAAATGTGCGCTGTGCGATGTTAGAATACGAGCAGAATAAAGATTGCCCAATTTTTTAGGATAGAAAAATGACAGAATTAAAAAATGACCGTTACTTACGCGCTCTAATGAAAGAGCCTGTGGATTACACACCAGTATGGATGATGCGCCAGGCCGGTCGTTATTTACCTGAATATCGTCAAACACGCAGCGTGGCGGGTGATTTCATGTCGTTGTGTAAAAATGCTGAATTGGCATCAGAAGTTACCCTTCAACCACTGCGCCGTTTTCCATTAGACGCGGCCATTTTATTTTCAGACATTTTGACCATTCCCGATGCAATGGGCTTAGGCTTGTATTTTGAAGCCGGTGAAGGCCCTAAGTTTGAGCGCCCAATTACTTGTAAAGCTGATGTGGATAAAATTGGTCTGCCGGATCCTGAAGGGGAATTACAGTATGTGATGAACGCGGTTCGCCAAATTCGTAAAGACTTGCAAGGTGAAGTTCCACTGATTGGTTTTTCTGGTAGTCCTTGGACACTGGCGACGTATATGGTTGAAGGAGGAAGTTCAAAAGCCTTTACCAAAATCAAAAAAATGATGTACGCCGATCCGGCCATCCTACATGCGCTTTTAGATAAGTTGGCCGATAGTGTCATTGAATATTTGAATGCCCAAATTAAAGCTGGCGCTCAGTCTGTCATGGTATTTGATACTTGGGGCGGCGTATTAACGCCACGTGATTATAATGACTTTTCATTGCAGTACATGCACAAAATCGTCGATGGTTTAATTCGCGAAAATGATGGTCGCCGTGTTCCTGTCACATTATTTACTAAAAATGGCGGTATGTGGTTGGAGAAAATTGCCGCGACAGGCTGTGATGCGGTTGGATTGGATTGGACTATTAACATTGCTGACGCCGTTGCGCGTGTGGGCGATAAAGTGGCGCTACAAGGTAATATGGATCCATCAATGTTATATGCTCAACCGGAACGTATTCGTCAAGAAGTGGCTTCGATTCTAGAAGGTTTCGGTGATGCTGGTACTGGCCACGTCTTTAATTTGGGGCATGGTATTCACTTAGACGTTCCACCAGAAAATGCAGGCGTGTTTGTCGATGCAGTGCATGAACTTTCTAAGCCTTATCATCAAAAATAGTCACCATAAATAAAAACGATAAACCATAAAGAAAGCGCGGCCAGTTGGTTGCGCTTTTTTATCTTTTGGATTCTCGGTATGAAAATGTAGGCGAATGCACTGATTTGAATTGTTTTTTAATCAGATCCGATCAGTTATGCTTTAATAGCGTAAGGTGACAACATCAATAAACGGGCACTTAATTTATAATCGATGATTATTGATTGAGTCCGGTATATGACGCTGTTTAGGTATAGATTTGATTTATGACGATAGTTATTTAGGACGAAAGGCATGAAATGGAAGACCAAATTTTCACTGATATGGCTCCCCTTAACCGTATTGTCTTCATGGCCTGCATGGTCACAAGACA
>JBQGON010000187.1:0-2438 GCA_052087065.1 Vibrio sp.
TGTTTAGATGGGCGTTGCTGGGCGTCCTGAGGGGGGATAGCCCGAGTGGGTGTTTAAAAAACACTGCTTTGATCACCACGTGGTTCGATGAGGTTGCGAGTGCCAGCTTTAAGCCCTGCTGTGAGAAAAAACTTAACGCGTCATAGACACCCTTCATTGCTTCACCAGTGGTGGAAATTCGGTTACACAGCTTAGTCAGAATAAGACTTTCCAACTCTTTTTCTGGCATGGACAGTGAGTACATCTCACACCAAGTACGCGCAATTTCATCAACACGCTTCCCCATTGTCAATTGCTCACAGTCCTGACGGGTGACGGTCACGCCAACACTAGCCAACGATTCAATCTGTGCTTCCTGCCACAAAGGTTCAGAGTCAATAATTACACCGTCCATGTCAAAAATAACTGCTTTTTTATTCATACTTACCTCAAAAAATAGAAAAGTAAGGCAACCAAAAGCGTTGCCATACTTTAAACCGTCTTACGCAACAGTAACTTTACTCGATTCAACGCCTCTCGCTTCGAAACCAGGTTGCTCCACTTTAATTAAATAGGTGAAGAAAAACGCCAACACATACAAGGCAGTATAGGCAATCACCACGCCTATCGTACTGAAATACGGCAGCAAGACTACTGCAATTGCTGGCGCAAGAAAGTTGGATAGCCCCGCGGACAAGTTATAGACAGAAATCGCTGCACCTTTGTGATTTGGCTCTAGTGCAGGAAACACTGCAGCCATTGGTACAAACGCGGCCACGAAAATGCCCAGAGAAATGGCAGGGATCAGTGCCATATAGAAGTTGTTTCCAAAGTGCTGAGGGATGTAATAAAACGCTAGGCTAGAAAGCGCCATTCCAATGCAGCCGAACCAGCGCACAACCTTCATCCACCCAAGTTTCTCACCCATGATGCCCCAGAAGACGTTAGAGAAAATGGTGGTAAAGAAGAACACCGCCCATACCTGAAGCCAGTCGGATGTTGTAAATCCTAAATCATCAACAAACATCATCGGCATAATGACGGCAAAACCAAATAGCGACAGGGTGTTGATAATGCGTACGAAGCTGGAGTAAAGCACATTTTTATTGGTATAGAGTAGCGTGACGGCGCGGCTCAGCTCGGTCAGTTTCTGTTTATTAGTCAAGTTATGCATGTGGGTTGGTGTTTTAACATGACGCAGGGTAATCATGGCGATCAGTCCGCCTGCTGCACAAAAAGCTAACGATAACCACAAGGTGCCATATTCGCCGATCCAAGGGATAGTGAAGCTTGGGATGTAACTACCCGCTACGCCGATACCAATGGAGTATACCGTCCAAAACCAGCCAAGCGCTGAACTTACACCATCACTACGAACGTTGTGCACGATTACCACGATAAAGGAATAAAGAAATAGTGGATAAGCCACCCCGCGGATTCCATAAAATAAAAGAATTAACGCGTAGTTTGACTGGCTTAACCCTAACGTTAAGAACAATACATGGAAGACACACCATAGCAGCAAGCCAATTTTCATGGTTTTCTGCGGAGTAATGATTTCCGCTACCACGCCAGACACCCAAGCGGCCAGAGCTGCGGCCAAACCATAAAGTGTAAACGCTAAGGATGATTGAGCAGGGGTAAAACCTAACTCGGTGATGTAGTGCGACAGGAATGCCAGTTCAAAGCCATCTCCCGTCATAAAGATAGCAATGGCGATATATCCCCATATCAGATTTAGTGGCAATCCAAGCCACTGTTTGCTTACATTTTCCATATATTCCTCGTTTTGTAGGGTAAAGGAATTCCACGCCCCTTTTTCAGGGGCGCAGTCCTTGTTTTTATTTGTGGTTCTCTTTCTAAGATCTGGCTGTTAGAGCCAATGCTATGACCGCAAAGCTAAGTCGTTTTGGTAAAGCGCACGGAAATGCTCATAACGCTTACTCAACACAGGCTCACGCTCTGCACATGGTTGATAGACCCGGAAGATTTCCGGCTTTTTACACACATCTTCGATGGCTTTGCCAGAGGCGAGGCAAGCCAGTCGAGCCGCACCAAGTGCCCCACCTGTTTCCCCACCTTTGTGAGTGACAATAGGTAGACAGAGCGTATCGGCCAACAGTTGCGCCCAAATCACACTACGTGCACCACCACCGACGAGAGAACATTGCTCGATTTGTGTGCCACTTTCCTGCAATACACGTAGTCCGTCGGCAATCCCAAAGCTCACGCCTTCAATAACCGCATAGCCCAATAGAGCGCGATTGGTGGAATGAGTCATTCCGTGGAACATCCCCACCGCCTGAGGGTCATTGTGTGGTGTACGCTCACCGGACAGGTAAGGTAAGAAAAGTGGCGCTTTGGCTTTCTCCTCCTCACTCAACTGCGCGATGCCTTCCAGTAATTCAACCTCTGTCACACCAACAATGCGACAGAACCATTGCAGGCAACTAGCCGCA
>JBQGON010000187.1:2448-6235 GCA_052087065.1 Vibrio sp.
TGAGCATGACACTCATTTGGTGCCAACGCTGAGGCAATACGTGACAAAAAGCATGCACCGCAGACTCAGGGGCTGGGCGGTACTGCTCATTAACAACAAACAGCACACCAGAAGTGCCAAGAGAAATAAACGCATCTCCCGGATTCACGGCGCCAACACCAATTGCGCTGACGGCGTTATCACCACCGCCGCCGGCAACAATCACAGAAGAGCTCAGTCCCCACTTATGTGCCACCTCCGCTGACAAAGCAGCCGAAACTTCACAACCTTCTACCAGCGCTGGCATCTGCGCTCGGCTGAGTTGGCATTTATCTAGCAAAGAATCCGACCAGTCGCGCTTCGCCACATCCAACCATAACGTGCCCGCAGAATCTGACATGTCCGAGATTTTGCACCCGGTCATTTTCATACGTAGAAAGTCTTTGGGTAACAGAATTGTGTTGATACAAGCAAAATGGCTCGGCTCGTGCTTACGAACCCAAAGCAACTTAGGCGCGGTGAAACCCGGCATCGCTAGGTTGCCAGCGATATCATGCAAATCTGGTGCAACAGCTTCCAGCTCAACGCACTCTTGATGACTTCGGGTGTCATTCCACAAAATAGCCGGACGGATCACCTCATCTTGCTCATCTAATAGCACCGCTCCATGCATTTGACCGGAAAGGCCTATCGCTTTGATCGCCCCCCAATGTTCAGCGCACTTTTCTCGCAGCGCACCAATCAGATAGTTGGTCGCTTCCCACCACTCCTGTGGTGCCTGCTCCGACCAATGTGGATGAGGGCGCTGAATTGTCAGCGGTGCACTGTGCGTTGCAACTGTTTCGCCCTGTTCATCAATCACCAGGGCTTTAACTTCCGAGGTGCCAAGATCAATACCTAAATACATGACAGCCCCTTATTGAATCATTGAGTAAGTAGCAGCAATTTTCTCGCGCAGCAGAACTTCAAACTCCGCATGCTCAGCAAGTTCACCAAACAAAGCTCTATTTTGCGCGTACACCGCAATTGGGTCAGCAGATTCAAACATCTCATGAACTGCACTCGCATCTAGAATGCCGTCTTGATATTCATATGGCAGTAGGCCTTTATGCCATTGCAACATAAATACAAAGAACAGCGCTGGCAGCATCGCGGTCGCCTGAGGAGCCACACCGCGCTGATAACATTCAATCATGGTTGGTGTGATCATCGCGGGAATTTTGGAGAATCCGTCGGCCGCAACACGTTGGTTGGTGTCTTTAATATAAGGGTTGGTGAATCGCTCAAGCACCACATCACGGTATGTCGGCAGGTCGATACCGTTTTCGCCCAAACTAGGAATCACATCCTGACTCACGTAGTCGTGTGCAATTTGATAAATGTAATCGGTAAGGGTACTTTCGTGAATAAATGACTGACTAACCAAAGTACCAGCCCATGCGATACAGCTGTGCGATGCATTGAGGATACGGATTTTCGCCTCTTCGTAAGGAATGACAGAATCCACCATTTCCACACCAACATTTTCTAACGCTGGGCGTGCATCTTTAAAGTTATCTTCAATCACCCACTGGATAAAGGTTTCACCCATCACTGGCGCTTTATCATCAATACCAGTTTTAGCTTTGATTCGTGCGGGAAGATCAGCTGCAGGACGAGGAACAATGCGATCCACCATAGTATTTGGACATGTGGTGTTTGCTTTTACCCACTGCAGCACCTCTTGTTTTCCAGCCAGAGTGAGAAACTCCATCAAACCATCACGGAAGCGCTCACCGTTGTGGCGTACGTTGTCGCAGTTTAGCAATGTCACCGGACCTGTGTTGTCGGCAATACGGCGCTCCAAAATTTTCGTTACCGTCCCGTAAATGGTTTGATGAGCACCATTTAGATCGGCATTTAATACCGCATTATCTACGTCTAATGTGTGGTCGGTTTTCAGATAATAACCACCTTCTGTGACGGTAAACGCGATAACCTTCGTCTTCACTTTTGCCCCTTCGTTAACCAAAGGCGCCAAGTCTTCCTGCCAGGGTATCAGTGTCTGAATTGACTTGATTACTTCGTAGTCACGTTCGCCTGCTGGGCTGACCGTTTCCAGTACATACTCGCCATTTTGAGATCTTAGCGCTTCAACGGTCGCTTCCACATCATTGCGAATGTTGCCTGCTGCGATGTGCCAGCTGTTATCGTCCGATTCGAGCAATTTATGTAGATACCAAGCTTGATGCGCACGATGAAATGAGCCTAGACCGATGTGAAGCCACGTGTATTGGTTTTTCATAATAGTTCCTTGTTTTTGTTTAATGATGCCACCCTAGTCGATCAAAAGGGAAAATAAAGAGCTAAAGATCACAAATGAACAAAAGACCAGTAATTAGCTTTTTGTTCATTTATGGGAAATTGATTGCTATTGCATTCATTAAATATTCGCGAGAAGATACAAGCTCTTGACGCGCCAAAGAAAGAAACAATGACTTCACTCGTGTCATAAGATATCGAAGATAAGGAATTAACGTGGCTAGAGATGACACTTACAAAACTGACCAGATGGTTCGTGCTGCTTGGATGTACTACATCTCTGGCCGTAACCAACGCGATATTGCTGCTGAGCTAGGATTGTCACGCCCAGTGGTTCAACGTTTGATCGCCGCAGCGAAAGAAGAAGGGATTGTATCGGTCGGTCTACACCATCCGATTTCAACCTGTTTAGATTACGCAGAACTGCTCAAAGAAAAGTATCAGTTAGTGGAATGCAACATCGTACCCACCACCAATAGTGATGAAACGCTGGATAACGTCTCGTTTGGTTGTTTTCAATTGATGTCCAAATACACCAAAGACCAGCAGGAGCAAGTCATTGGTATCGGCTCTGGCTTGACGTTAAAAAAGGCGATCAACCGTATTGATTTCGAATCACCAAACAGCAAATGTGTAGCGCTGATCAGTGCTATGGGTGTAGATGGGCAATGTAATTACTATGACGATGTTCCGCTGATTTTAGCGCGTAAAATTAGGGCTAACTATTACCAATTGCCCGTTCCGCGTTACGCCACTTCGAGCGAGGAACTCAAGCTCTGGAAGAGCATGCGCGTATTTCAAGAAGTTGCGCGTGTTGCTGACAGCGCGAGTGTGGTGTTTACTGGCATTGGTTCACTGAGTAAAGCTAGCCCTATCATCAAAGATGGTTTCATTTCATCCGACAAGGCTGATGAGCTCAATCAGCAAGGTGCGGTTGGTGAAATTTTGGGCCGCTTTATCAACGCCGAAGGCGAAGTGGTTGATTGCACGATCAACACCTTCATCACCAGCTACGACATGCGCAACAACGATTGCCCTCGCATTGGTGCCGCGTTTGGCGAAGACAAACGTTCTGCGATTCTAGCGGCGTTAAAAGGACACTGGATAAATGGATTGGTCACCGATGAGACAACTGCTAGATGGTTATTAACCCAATGACAATATTACCAATAAGTAACTAAAACCCTTTAAATCTGCGCTATTAGCTCTATTGAGAGTTCATCAACTAGTAATAGGAGCTACCCTTAATCTTTAACCTGCGTGCTTACCTTGATTACTAATACTAGTTTTCATGTATCGTGAGTGAATCAAATGGTGTTCATAGTACGGTAAACAAAGATTTGTGCTTCATCAATTTAGCATTGAGCAGCAATTTCTTATACAGCCCCTTATAACACCTTTGTAGTGGCAATTACTTACCGACTAGATCTGCTGTGCATTTACTCTAACACGTTTCGGTCGGGTGGACGACACTTGTTACCAAGTGCCGTCTCCCTAAGAACCCAGC
>JBQGON010000188.1:0-6142 GCA_052087065.1 Vibrio sp.
CCGTTTTTATATAATTATATGAACTTTTAATGTTCTAGCTCAATAAATCCCCGTTGGGTGTTTTGTATCCTGATCACTTATGTGCAAATTAATGGGGATAGATGATGCAAATAAAGCCCGTGATTAAAGGGGTGATCGCCAAAAGTGCTCATCCATTAGGCTGTGAACAAGCCATTTTACAACAGATTCAACGTGCTCAAGCCGCACTGCCGATGACTCAAGGGCCAAAGCGGGTTCTTATTTTAGGCGCCTCTTCGGGCTATGGATTAGCTGCGCGTATCGCGCTGACATTTGGTGGAGCAAACGCCGACACCATTGGGGTCTCAATGGAGAGGCCACCTTCTCAGCACCATACGGGCAGCGCCGGATATTACAACAATGTGTATTTTAAAAAACACGCTGAAGAGACAGGGCATATTGCAGTCAACTTAAGCGGTGATGTTTTTTCTCAAGCAATGAAAGACGAAGTCATTGAAGCAATCGAAACCTACTTCGAGGGCGAAGTGGATCTCATTATCTATAGTATTGCGAGTGGCAAACGCCGCAAACCGGGAACGAACGATTTTTGGAGTTCGGCTATCAAGCCCATCGGCAGTGCGGTTCAGGGAAATACCATTAATCTTGAAACGGGACAATGGGATACACTGTCGCTCAGCCCTGCAACCGATCAAGAAGTGGCAGAAACCATCAAAGTCATGGGCGGTGAGGATTGGGAAAGCTGGGTAGATACCCTGATTAACGTCGATTCTATTGCACCGAATTGTAAAACCATTGCGCTATCTTATATGGGACCCGATATCACCCACCCCATTTATTTAGATGGCACACTTGGCCAAGCTAAAATCGATTTGCACCAAACCAGTCATGCACTCAATTTAAAATTAGGCAATTATGACGGTGGCGCCTTTGCTGTTGTATGTAAAGCCACAGTGACTAAGGCCAGTATGGTCATTCCAGGGCTAGTACCTTATATGCTTGCACTATACAAAGTGATGAGCGAACAAGGGAAGCATGAAGAAGCAATCGATCAAATGCAACGCTTGTTCCGCGATAAATTGTATGGTCAAGCGATTGTTGCCGTCGATGGTGAGCGCTTGATCCGTATGGACGATTATGAACTCTCTGCTGATACACAGCACAGAGTCACTGCATTATTAAACGAGATGAACGCTACTAACTTTAAACAGTTAGGCGATTATGACTCGTTTGTTAACACCTTCCTACAACTTAATGGTTTTGGTTTCAACGACATCGACTACCAACTCCCCGTTAACTTGAGTGAATTTACCACCGCTGAAGATAATGATAGTTAGATGGGGTGATCTTCGTTTTGAATCGGGCAAACTCTGCAACGTTTGCCCTTTTTTTACCTTTCCCTCGACATTCTCTTTACTCTCATAGATGTGATTTCTATAATCCCCCGCGTATCTACTAATCAATGAGTAAACCAATGGATCAATTAATATCCCGATTAAAAAAACTCGAGAAACAAAACTATCGAGCTTATCAGCAAATTAAAGGCAAATACGATTTCGGCGATTTCACTTTGATGATTGATTATACTCAACCCGATCCCTATGCGCCCGCATCGCGAATTAGAGCTGTGCGTCCTTGGTCACCTAGCGGGTTGCAGTGGCTACGCGAGCAATCTGCAGAATATCAACTCGCAGCCCGTGACTTTATCGCACGCAGTTTCGCTCGTTTTGCGATACAAGAAAACGCGATTGATATTGCCATGACAGGGCAAACCGTTTTAGATAACACCGCAGTGCTATTTACCGAAGATGGTATCGAGCTGCGCTTTAGAGTCGATCTCCCCGCTGACGGCCGAAGCATTTTGGCTAAGCGTGCCGTCAATCTACTCACGTTCCACCTACCCAAATTTATTCGTCGTGCCACCTTGGCTCGCGAGCTGGATCTTGACGCATTAACACACCACTGTGAAGTCATCGAAGATCAAGCCGCGCTACGCCAGCAATTAGCCGAGCATAATTTACTCGCTTTTGTCGCAGACGGCAGTGTTTTGCCTCGTTTGTCTGGCAATAGTGATTTGCCGATGCAAGATGCGGTCACGCTAACCGCCCCAGAATCTCTTGCCATTGAATTGAAGACTCCCCATCGTGGCACAGTACGCGGTATGGGAATACAGCGCGGCATTACCTTGATCGTGGGTGGCGGTTTCCATGGTAAATCAACATTACTGACTGCCATCGAACGTGCCGTCTATTTCCATATTCCAGGAGATGGCCGTGAATACATTGTCACCGATCCACAAGCAATGAAGATTCGTGCGGAAGAAGGACGCTGTGTTCATCATCTCAATCTATCCAACTATATCAATCATCTACCGATGGGACGAGACACCACAGATTTCAGCACACAGGATGCTTCTGGGTCAACGTCTCAAGCCGCATGGCTGCAAGAATCGATTGAAGCGGGTGCCACTAGCTTATTAATTGACGAAGACACATCAGCCACCAACTTCATGATTCGCGACCAACGTATGCAAGCGCTAGTCGCGAAAGACGACGAACCAATCACTCCCTTGGTTGATCGCGTCGCTCAACTACGCGATGACATGGGGATCTCAAGTCTGATTGTGATGGGAGGCTCTGGGGACTATTTTGATGTGGCAGATACGGTCATTCAAATGCATGACTATCAACCAATGGATGTAACGAAACACGCACAAGATATTGTGGCCCAATACCCCAACACACGTGATAACGAACCTCGTCATCCCTTACAACACTTTACTGCTCGCCCCTTTCATTGTGGCGGTTTACAAAGCATTTTGTCCGACGGTAAATTTCGCGTAAATGCCGCAGACAAACAGACCCTGCGCTTTGGTAAAGAGAAGGTGGATGTGTCAGCACTGGAACAATTAGAAAGCGCCAACGAATTACATTGTATCGGTTGGCTATGGACACAACTTGCACAACAATCGCAGTGGACAACGGATCTGATCGTGATGATGACTCCGCTACTCGATAACGAAGAATGGTATAAAACCATTCCACAACACGGTGATTTGGCTAAACCCCGCTTACTCGACGTAATGGCAGTATTGAACCGTATGCGACAAGCTCAGTTTAAAGCGCCATAAACGTTTGCGGCCCACAGAATATTCTGTGGGCCGCCAATTTATCCATTACACATCTTTTCTTAGAATATGCCAAGCATCACACAATACGCGGAAGCGTTCTGCATTACCTTTTTCTCTATCTGGGTGCCAACGCATCGCAAGCTTACGCCACGTTTTACGAATTTCACTGTCTGTCGCCGTTTCATTCAATTCAAATAAGCGCAACGCTTGTATACGACTAAAGTTTGTTTCTTTGTTGTCCCCACCAACAAAGCGACGATAGCGCGTCCAAAATTCGTTCAGTAACCGCCGAACTTCCCCGGCGTTCGCTTCATAGTTTGTCCATTCCATGTAGTAATCACGCAAAGGATCGTCGACATTAATATAGTGAATCGAACGACGAAACATCGGGCTTAGCTCAATATCCATTGCTTCAACCTGTAGCCATTTCTCCGGGTACAAGGTTTCCTGCAATTGGAATAATGCATTCATGATTAAAAAGTTACGCTTAAACAAATCTTTCTCTGGCGAATCATCTAACGTGGGCATAAAACCCAGCTCACTGAGATGAGACGATAATGTATGTACTTTCCAACCCGATGATTTTTGTTTAAGCACTTCGAATATTGGCCAAACTAATGGATTATCCATCTCAGTTTGTGATTTCACTAAAATAGGTTGAGTGTCTAACATAGTGCATCCATTGCAAGTAAGATTGGTTCATACCAATCGTGATACATCAATTTATCGCACACCACAAACGTCACGATTCATCGACGCCGAACTGAAGCCCCCAGAGATAGCCTTGATAAGAACTTCGCTTTATAGGTTGGCAGTTATGTTATTGACTGTCACCACTTTGACACTAAATCAGTATCAGTTACTTAAAAGAATAGAACAAGCATCACGATGACGAATTGAAAAAACTGACGATTTTTCAACCTGCTGTTATTTTTGGGACGGTGACCTCACTCAATGAGGCAAGAGGAAAGGATGAAAATGAGCGATAGATGTCAAAGTATGTTAAATCCCCAGAGGCATCATTGCTGCTGGGTATTGTGTTGGATCCATGCAAGGTAAGGATTAAAGCCATCAATGATTGGCAATTGTATAATTTCTGGAACGTCGTATTCATGCAAAGAAACAATTAGACGTTCAACATCGCCATAGCACGCTTGTTGCGTCTTAATCACCATTAGGGTTTCATGTGCTTGGCACACTTTACCCTGCCAGACATAATGACTTTGAATCGGAAGAGTTTGTACGCAGGCAGCCAAACGTTGGTTAAGTAACGATGTTATCAATGCCTGAGTATTTTCTTCATTATCGGTTGTGGTCAGTACCACACAACAACTGTCCGTACTCATGATATCTCCGTTTGCTAATATGAGCATCTGCTTTGCTGCCAATGCACGTTGGCGCTCTAATGCATGGGTATTATGCTAGTTCTCGTAAACACAGTACGTCGTATAGCTCATCAAAATGACGGATAATATGACAATCAGGAGTATAAATATCCTGTTCACGATGTAATGCTTGCAGATGATAGGTTTGCACACCAGCACTTACACCAGCGGTTACGCCGCACACGGTATCATCAATATAAAGGCATTCTGATAAACGATATCCCATGCTCATCGCGCAATAATGTATCAAGTCGGGTTCAGGTTTCCAGCTATTGGCTTCGAATGCGGAAAACACGCGGCCTTTAAACGTCTCTGCTAGACCAGCTAATTCCAGTAATCGACACGTTTTATGCTGCGGTGCATTAGATGCCACACATACCTCAATATTCTGTGCCGTTAACCGTGCCAATAACTCTACTGCGCCTTCCATCGGAGCTAACTGCTGAGCAAATAGCCGCTGCGTTTGTTCACGATACACCTGCTCAAGCTCATCCACATCCCAATTCAGATCCATATAATCCAATAAACGCATCAGAATATCGGCGCTTTTTCCCCCGTCAAATTGCGCCATCACTTGTTCCATCGGAAGTATCACTCCCTTATCAAGAAACAACTGGTGAAGCACCTGACAACACAATGTTTCGCTATCAATAAGTGTGCCTTCACAATCAAATATCACGCAGCGAATTGAGACATCATTCATTGTATACCCCCCAAACTTTTCTTTAGTTTAGCGGGATACTATGGTTGAGTAACGATACAGTTAACAACTATGATGATTCCGTTTAACAAACGCCGAATTTTCAGGGTACGTCACTAATTTCAACCGTTGCTGTAAATCTATGCGAAAAAAAGTAAGATATACGACACTTTTTAGCAATGAGACGTTTCCAGCCATAATTTTTCTGGCCCGTCACTGTGTGACTGTTTTAATGTCACGATGGCATTAATAAGATCTTGTTGGTCGGCAAATCGAGCATTAGGGGTGACGACGCAATCAGAGATAAGCCACTCTTGGTGGTATTCAGTTACAATCGCAGCGGCACATGGCTGGCCATCACAAAAGCCAACATATAATTCACACGGTTTAGATAAAATAATTTGTGCAAAGAACTCTAGCAACTCAGCCTGAGGAACGTCCCCTTCCACCCGTTGGGACTGGAGCATGGCAAAAAGAATGGTCAATCGATGAAAATCGACTAGGTAGAGATCATCACCAGAAAGGGAAACAGGTGACGATTGACATGGCTCGATAACCTGCATCTCAATCAATGATTGATAACGCGCTCGACCACGTAAACTTTCCGGTGTGGGATATTCCACGTCCACTTGCTGGTATAGCCATTGATTTTTTACTGCCACAATGGGCGGTATCGACACATTCATAAGGGCTCTTAATGCTAATTATTTATTCAAAATATAACAACTTTATCGGTAGAAGCATACTGACCATTCCTATACTCTACAAATCGTCGACGTTTACAGACCATGATATTGGGTTATATACCACGTACTGCTATCATTACACTAAAAATATGGAAATAAATATATGTTAAAGAAAATACTCGGTGTCACCTTTTTAGCCTTCATTTTGAATGGTGACGTGGTTTAATGGATTCGACTACCCCAGTTAAGAGATAATCAACTTAAC
>JBQGON010000189.1:0-6139 GCA_052087065.1 Vibrio sp.
CCCTTAGAGTTTTACGCGAAAGGGGGTGTACAGTCGTGGGTGCGAGAAGGTTTCGATGACACGCGCATAGAAGATGACGATGATCTCGATAGCTTTTGGGGAATTGGAGCGAACTACTCATTCATGGGGCCGATCTCTGTGGGTTTAGAGTATTCACATTATAAGATCGGTAATGACGCGGCATCGATGCTCAATGCAACCGCGACCATTAGCTTATTTTAGCCATACATTGGCTTAAGTGACGCAACCGCGGTTTATGGCTGCCATTTCGGGGCTTTCTTACGGACTCGTGCGACATGCACTAAGCCACTGAGTTTCAATAGCGGTTTAATAATAAGCTGAGCACTGCCGACAATAAAGAGCCAAGTACCACTGTCTACTAGCTCGGAGTTTAGAAAGAAAAAAGAACCGATTAAGAACCAAATCGCAATCAACAAATCGTTCAAAGCGCTGAGTGCTTCGTATCGTTGTTGAATGATAATATGTTCACGTCCTAAATCAACCTCATAAGAGTTGGTTGTATCTTGCATTAGCCGCTCCTTTGTTTTGATTATTTACACTATCATAGATAAGGCTTCAGGATACAGTGAGATAATGTTGTTACGGGATGAATGCGGGGATCGTCTCATTATTGCGCAGGGTTAAGACTTCAAAGCTGGTCGATGTGACTAAAACCGTATGTTCAAATTGTGCCGACAGTTGTTGGTCTTGCGTCACCACTGTCCAACCATCGTCAAGTGTACGCACATGAGCGCTCCCTTGATTAATTATGGGTTCGACCGTAAAAATCATACCTTCTTGCAGCACGACACCGTGCTTGGGTAAACCGATGGATAAGATTTGCGGTGGTTCATGCAATTGCTTACCCACGCCGTGGCCGCAAAACTCCCTTACCACGGTACAATCTTGTTGTAATGCATAATTATGAATCGCATATCCTATATCACCACTATGCGCGCCTGGCGCGACTTGATGAATGCCTTGCCACATCGATTGATAGGCGATATCAACCAGAGTCTGCGCCGATAATGGTGCTTGTGGCATGATATACATTTTGCTTGAATCGACGATGAAATCTTGTTTTTTAAGTGTAATGTCAACATTGATGATGTCGGTATCCGTAATGTAAGACTTTTCATTAGGCATACCATGGCAAGCGACGTGATTGGGTGATACGTTGATACTAAACGGGTAACCGTAAGCACCTAGCGAGGCGGGCAAAGCGTGTAAAGTATCACGAATGTATGCTTCCACTTGCTGGTTGAGCCAAAGGGTCGAAACCCCCGGTTTTACCCAAGAATCCAGCAGGTCAAATACACTGGCAAGTAAGCGACCATTTTGACGCATTATATCAATTTCGTAGGGAGTCTTTATCGGGGTTGTTGCTCGACCGCTCATAGAAGCCCCTTAAATGGCGTCATGGTACATACTCATTGTAGTTTAGAATCATTTTACCTCAAAGTGTAGCAGTTTTCCTACGTTTTGCCTTATATCAGTTCATTTAACTACATAATTTGTAAGGTTATTAAGGAGTCATCATGGCTAGCTCAGAGCATATTCCTTCACCGTGTTGTCGGCATTGTTGCCTCAATGATGATGATGTTTGTCTCGGATGCTGGCGCACATTATCTGAGATCTTGCGATGGAGGAGTGCCGACGACAGCGAGCGCTCGAAGATTTTGACTCTTTACCAGCAACGCTCACGCCAAAAAGGGCAATATGATCACCACGAGTGATGTTTTGCGTAACTTTTACACTGTCTGATGTTGGTTAAAAAGTCGTGTTACTCATGAATAAATAGGCGATTTATGGGTGATAAGTAAGCATAGAGTAAAGGTATCAACAGAGCCATGTAAGCCTTGCGTGAAGATAGAAAACCATCGACATCGGCCGTGAATGAGGCACGAGACATGCATTCGCCCTGAGGTCATCAGTGAGATAGAGTAAAGGCTTGGTGGGAGGAGAACACTCCTAACGTATCCTTTAATTGTGTTGATGATTATGCGTTTAAATACTCTAGATAGTTTAAAAGCCGTCGCGGCCTTTTTTGTCATCACGTTACATGTTGGCTTGTATCGCGATCTTGCACCGTTTTATGGTGAAGTGATTCGTTTGACCGGTCGCTGGGCTGTGCCTTTTTTCTTTATGTCGACGGGCTATTTTATTGGCATTAAAAAGCTGGAAGCCCATATGCCACAGCAAGCGGTAAAAATCGCAAAAATCTTTGTGATTACCTCAATACTTTATATTCCCTATTCTTACTTTAAGCATGACTTTAGCCTCGACCCCATTACGGCAAGAGTCACGTCAGACACCCTCATCATGTCGGGAATGTCGTTCCACTTATGGTATCTGTCCTCGCTCATTTTTGGTTTAGTCACGTTTTATCTGCTTCACCATCGATTGAGCCACCAAAGCATGCTTATGCTCAGCGTGTTAATTGTGGGGGGATATTTCATTGTGGATCTTTATCCGTCGATTACTGAGCATGAAAACTGGGTACGTCACATGATTTCTCTGCCTTGCATATTCTTTGGCTATCGATTGAGCCAAGTGAAGGTCGAGTCAATCTCATTACCGCTCACTAGTAGTGTGGCCATTCTGAGTCTAGCGGGTATCTATGTATTGCCGTATTACCTGAATGGGGATCATACCCGAGATATCATGCTACGCCAGTTTCCAATCTTTGTGATCCCATTTTGTATCGCTTTGTTATTGCTTGCCATTAAGCTTAATGCGAAGGATAACCCTGTTGCAAAAGTGGGGCGAGACTATTCGCTACTGATCTATACGTGTCACCCAATTTTCATGTATGCGATTAGCCAAGCATTAGCGTTACACGATATGGATAGTGACATTATCATCGCGATACTGACATTTATTGTGGTAACTGGGTTTGCTATCGGGTTAAAAACCGTGTGTCGACCAGCGTATCGTGTTCTCAATGGCGGGAGATAGAAGGTAGGAATAAATACATCGACATTCGCGCTAGGTTACGGAGATGTTGATGTATTAATGCCAAGCAAGTAGGTCAATAGAATAAAGAGGGGATTAGCCTTCCATCATGGCGGTGCGTTTCATCATACCTTTGACGACTTGCTTGCTTTTATGCTTTGCTAAAGGGCGCAGCAGCATACGGAAAATCGCTTTCAAGCTCATATCACGCGGACCAAAACCATCAATTAACACAGGAATAAAACGGCCATCTGCTTCTTTACGCATTAGGATATTTTGAATGCCATCATCATGGAGTAGCACCCCGTATTTAAGCACCTGCTCTTGTAGTTCCATAACATAAGCGAGCGCTTGTTCGATGGAAATAACGCCTTCTTCAATATAGTCTTCTAAGCTTTTCGATACGACGCCGTCATGATCTTTAACGATCTCAGTGACGACACCTTTACCTAAATTGGTATCAATAGTTCCTTCGTAATGCGAAATGAAATCCAAAGCTTGCTTACGATGGTTTTTAAAAAATACAATTTCAGTAATGTTACGGTCTTTATTTGGATTATGATTGACCTTAATGCATAAATTATCCGCACTTGGGTGTTGATACACAGTGCGACAACTGCCTTCTGCTAGGTATAATTTGTCGCTAAGCGTTACGTACATAAATGCCACTATATAGTTATCATTGAGTCATAAGAGTGAAGGAGCATGCGAACAACGGAGGAATGTTTGAACTGGGTTGTTCTTTCACTAAGCCTTTATGTGATGAGGGAAAATGCCAATATACTACTAATGCGGTAACTCATCACACGACTATTGTAACGAAAATAAGACAGTAAAGTGAAGCTTTTCTTAAGCATTTCTTAAGCTTTTTGTGAGCCGGTTTACTTTTAAAGTAATTTCAATTGGTTGCAATTTTTCCCTCGGTTTATTCACCATGGTACTGATGTTAGCGATGATGGTGTCGGGTAAACTGAGTCCAGAAAAGTGGTGAGATCGCACGATCAGCCTAGAGCAATCGGTAGGCCTACCGGCATAAGAGGGAACATATTATGCAAAGCTAAGGTATCGCTTGTTGATAGTCGCATGACTCTTCAGATTTTTCCTCCTGAAGCGGGTCTCCTGAAAGTTGCCTCATCAACTGCTTGGCCAAAATGGCATAGACAAACATCATCGGTAGCCCCGCCACCACACACAGAGACTTGATCGTACCAATGCCCCCTCCACATAAGAAAACACTGAAGCTGATCAGAGCGATTGCCCCTGCCCATAACAGTTTTACTCGATTATCTGGGTCGCCACTTAATGAGAGTTGATTGGTGGTGAGCATGGCGGTTGCGACACTCGCGCTCGACATTGTGGTGAGCATCAAGAAGAACTCAATGATTAAGAAAATGGTTAAAGTGATGTTCTTTGCTGGCAAGGTTTGGATGAGAGAGACCACTGCAAAGGAAAGTCCGCCTTCGCTCATCCAAGTTTGTACAGGGTATCCCCCAAAGAGCTGAGCCCACACTGCATACCCACCAAAAATAGAGATAAAGAACGCACAGCCAAAGGAGCCCATAAATATGGTGTACAAAATCACTTCACGTATCGTGCGGCCTCTTGAGATACGGGTAATAAACAACCCCATCATGATGAGATAGGCGTAGTACCAAAACCAGTAGTATTGAGTCCAGCTTTGCGGAAAGCCGCTGCGTTGCACGGGATCGGTCCATAATGACATACGGAAAAAGCTGTCCAACATGACCCCAACGGAATCTGTGACGTTGTTTAAAATGAAGGGAGTATTCGAGGCAAATAGCACGAGTAGCGCGAAGCTGATGGCGGCCACAACCGTGTAATCGGAAATACGATGAATGCCTTTGTTAAAACCGACCAGCATCACGGTAAACAACACCACAACAAACAGCAAAATAATGCTGCCTTGCAGCATCAAATTGTTCTCAATCGCAAATAATTTAGAGACCCCAGAGCTAAGCAAACTCACCGTTAACGCCAAGGAACTGGCGAAAGCTGCTAACGTGCCGAAAATCGCAATCAGATCGACACCTTTGGCAACCATTGGGTGAGTGCCGATGACAGGCTCACACAGCGTGGAAAGTTTTAATGTGCGCTTTTTTTGGATATAGAAGGCATATGAAAAGGGAATCGCTGGAAAGCAGTAAATAGCCCAGCCAGTGATGCCCCAATGGAACATCGAATAGGTAACAGACCAAGCTGCGGCAGCGTAACTGTTGGCTGGTGCGAATAAAGGCGGAGATTGCAGATCATACATGGGTTCACCAATACCCCAATAGATGAGTGAGGCGCCGACACCCGCGGTAAAAATCATGCCGCCATAGGAAAAGTTGGAATATTCTGGCTTATCGTCTCCTAGACGAATCGCCCCATATTTCGAAAACGCCAGCCAGAATAGGAAAAACACTAAAGCCAAACTCCCCAATTGGACTAACCAGCCGAACCAAGTGGTGACAAATGTCATGGCATTTCCCGCCATGGTTTGCGACAGTTCAGGGAAGAGCGACGAGACAATCAGCACACACAACACCATTAGGATCGCTGGGATGGTGAGTCCAAAGTTGAGGTTATTCAACGTTATCTCTCCATTGAGCTAGCGCTTGAATGTGGCTCGGCTCAATGCCACAGCAGCCGCCGATAATACTGGCACCTAATTGATGCCAACGTTTGGCAAATGCCAAATACTCTTGTGGAGACACATGGCGAACTTTTTGTAGGGTATTATTGGCTTGGTGAGCGGCGTTAATCGGAGTAAAACTGTTGGCGAACACGCCAATGATGAGTGTCTTGCCAGAACGTTCAAGCACTTGATTGACGTCTACAATCGCTTGTTCAATGACTTCGGGAACCGAACAATTAAAAAAGATGCCCGTTGTATGGCTTGCTAATAGCGCTTCAACGGCCTCGCTGACCAGCTCGCCTGAACGAAGGCGTGACGCTTGGTCAGTGTCATCAAGCAAGGTAAAAGAAAGATACGTTGGCTTATCGGTTTGAGCCAATACTTCAGCAATCACTTCCACCTCGGCCAAACTCGCGATGGTTTCAGCCAGCCAGACATCAACATGCTTGTCTTGAGCATCAAATAGCGTCTGACTGATCTCGCGCGCTCGTTCGGCGTTAAAAAGATCAGGACGATAAGAGCCAAAAGCGGGCGGGATTGACCCTG